>JAGQGA010000017.1:0-21817 GCA_020432595.1 Anaerolineales bacterium
TCAACAATATTGCCGATATCACCGAAGGCAAGGGTATGTTTGCCAAACTTGGCGAGACTTGGTTTGATGATTACTGGATGAATTACCGCAAAATCACGATTCCAGATGGCTGTGGCGGAACAAAGAAAATTTCCAGCCTGGTAGAGTTTGTCCAGTATCGAAATGGTGATGTCAGTTTGATCATTCCCAAGCGCAACTATTTGTCGCCGGAGGAAGAAAATGAAAGTTAGAGTTCCCCCGATCAAATCACAAGGCATTAAGACAAAACTGGTTCCCTGGATCAATAGCCTTGTTGCGATTGATTTTGCGGGAACATGGATTGAGCCGTTTATGGGAACGGCCGTTGTTGCTTTCAATCTTGCCTCGAAAAACGCATTGCTGGCTGATACCAATCCTCATCTCATCAACTTTTATCAAGCTATCGCTACAAAATGTATCACCCCAGGTATTGTGAGACAGTATCTTGAAGAAGAAGGGGACAAACTTTTAGAGGTTGGTGAAGCCCATTATTATGCTATTCGAGATAGATTTAATCGTGAGCAAAGCCCTTTGGACTTTCTCTTCTTAAGTCGGGCTGGGTTTAATGGCATGATTCGGTTTAACCGCAAGAGGGAATTCAATGTACCTTTCTGCCGTAAACCACACCGCTTCTCCCCAGCCTATATCACAAAGATTGTGAACCAGGTTGATTTTGTTGCTAAATTGGTGCAGGTAAAAGATTTTCAGTTCAAATGTCAGAATTTTACAGAGACGATTCACCTAGCAACGGCCGATGACCTCATTTACTGCGACCCGCCCTATATCGGCCGGCATGTGGATTATTACAATAGTTGGGATGATGCCTGCGAAATGGAGCTATACGAGTTGTTAGCTGAGACACCGGCTGCGTTTATTCTATCAACGTGGCACCATAACGCTTATCGCAAAAACGAATATGTTGACTCTCATTGGAGCAGGTTTAACGTGCTTACCAGAGAACATTTTTACCATGTAGGGGCTAGTGAGAAAAATCGTAACCCAATGATCGAGGCTATTGTGACCAACATGGATATTTCTACTCACCAATTTGAAGAGCAATGCCAACCTCGGCAACTACAGCTATTAGACGAAGCAAGTACGTATTTGGAAAGACAACATAATCAGCAAGAAATCATAGCCAAGAACAGGGTGAAGGTGCGTACAGCAAATCTGCATAAGGGTGCCATGTTGATGAACGATGATTTTGATGAACCTTTGCCAGATGATTTTTGGTTTGGTGACGGCGGTTAACGCTATTTAGCAAATGAACTGGTTAAAGCGATTACGGCAATTTCTACGAATGAACAGCGACGATAGACAGCGAGAGGCGGCGAATGCCGGTGAGGGTGAGCGGTTTTTGATTGTGGGGCTGGGTAACACGGGGCGCAAGTATGCGGGTAATCGCCACAATATTGGCTTTATGGCGGTGGATCGGCTGGCGGCGAAGCATGGGCTGCTGTTGAACCGGGTGCAGAACAAGGCGCTGGTGGCAAACGGCCGTTTAGCCAACCACCCCGTCATCCTCGCCAAACCGCAAACGATGATGAACGGCAGCGGCGATGCCGTTGACCCACTGGCAAAGTTTTACAAAGTACCGCCCGCCAACGTGCTGGTCATTTACGACGAAATTGACATTGAGTTTGGCATGGTGCGGATTCGGGAAAAAGGGAGTTCTGGCGGCCACAACGGCATGCGCTCCGTCATTCAGCATTTAGGGCAAGAGTTCCCGCGCATTCGCCTGGGGGTTGGTCGTCCCAATGGCAAAATGCCCGTCCACGCCTATGTGCTGCAAGATTTTGCCAAGGATGAGCTGCCGCTGGTGGATGAGATGCTGGAAACGGCCGTTGCCGCTGTCGAAACCTTCCTCAGTGAGGGAATCAACATGGCAATGAACAAGTACAATACAAAAAGGAGTTAAAGGATCTAGCTATTCGTTATTGGGCGTTTAAACTGGAGGTTGAAAGTTGTTTCGCTCAATCTAGGCTAAGATTTTAGTCAAATCATTCACATGCTCGTGGAGACAATAAAATGGTAGCTGATACGCAAACTTTGGACAGATTATTTAGCGAGGCTAGGCATCTATCACCAGAATACAGACTACGCCTTGTACAGAGAATCATACAGACGCTTGTTTCAGCATCACCCATTCAGGAGCCACAGCCGCTACGTTTTGGCGAGTTTGGGGGTGACGAAGCAGACATGTCTACATTAGACGACTTCACTGTTGCAGAATGGCAGCCTACTGACGAGGAATTGGATGGCTCATAAGTATATTCTGGATACCCATGCCCTTGTTTGGTTTGTAGAAGGCAATAAACGACTGAGTGAAACGGCAAGGGCAGCGATTGCTGCAACCGACAGCCAATTGGTTCTACCACTCATCGCTCTGGCTGAGGCAATGATTATTATTGAAAAAGGGAGAACAACTATAACAGACGTATCGAAATTCTTGAATCGCGTTTATGCAGATACGCGCATTGAAATCTTTCCCCTTACACTGGATATATTTGAACGTAGCTTGACACCGGAAGGCCTCCGTATTCCCGAGTTGCATGATCGCTTCATTGTTTGTACAGGGCTTCATTTACAGGATTTGGGAGAAACAGTGGAAATTATAACAAAAGATCAAGCAATTACTGAAGCCAATGTGTTAGCAGTCACTTGGTGATTAGATTTGCGCTATTTGTCAACGGCCGTTTAATAACCAATCTCTCTTCTTAACATGAGCATTTCCGGCTTACTCGACATTTTTAACGACCTCCCCGCCTACCAAAAGCTGCGGGCGGCTATGGCTGCCGAGCAAACGGTTCCCGCTTTGGAACTGCCCAGCAGTGGGCGAACGGCCGTTCTTGCCCACCTCCACCTCACCAGCAATGTCCCCATCATCCTGCTCTCCGGCCGCATTGATGCCGTCACCGGCTGGCAACAGGCACTCGAAACATGGCTCCCCGCCGACCGCCAACCCTTGCGCTTCCCCGAACCCACCCCGCTGCCATTTGAGCGTGGTCCCTGGAGCGACCGCACCATCCAGGGACGGCTGGCCGTGCTGTCGGCACTCATGGCCGGGCAGCACCCCATGATGCCCGCCCCCGCCCACCCGCCGCTTATTCTCACCTCCGCCCGCGCCTTTTTGCAAAAAACATTGCCCAAACGCCGCTTTGTTGCCGCCACCCGCGCCCTGCGCGTGGGGCAAATTTTGGATTTGGACAAAACGATGGGGATGTGGCGCGAAATTGGTTTTGACCAAACCAGCGTGGTGGACGCGCCGGGGCAGGTGAGCCAGCGCGGCGGCATCATTGACATTTTTCCTATGAACGCGCCCTACCCGGTGCGGATTGAGCTGTTTGGTGACGAAATTGACACCATGCGCTATTTTGACCCCGCCACCCAACGCTCAATTGAGGTCAACGGCAGCAGCGCGGTGGAGCGGGTGATGATTACCCCGGCGCGGGAGGCGTTGCCGCAGGTAGGGCGGGAGCTGGCACTGACGTGGCCGGATGAGCTGCTGCCGGATGAAGAGAGCCTGCCGTCTTGGCGGGATGATATGACCCTGCTGCGCGAAGGACGGCCGTTTACGACTCTCGAATATTACCTCCCCTTGCTCTATGCCCGCCCCGCCAGCTTGCTGGATTATTTGCCAGAGAAGGCGCTGCTGGTGGTGGATGATTGGGCGGAGTTGGAAACGGCCGTTCGTGAACTCCTCAGCCACGCCGACCAAATTGGCAACGAACAGCCCTCGCTGCCTCCCAGCTACAGCAGCCCCCTCTTTGAGTGGCGGGCCATGGCCGACGAACTCCGCTGGTGGCAGCCGCTTCTTTTGGGTGTAGGCGAGGAAGAGGAGCCAGAACGCCACCCCCTGCACGAACTCAGCGAATCGTTTACCCCCGGCCCCCGCTATGGTGGGCAGGTGCGTCCCCTCATGACCCAGCTTCGCTCTGCCCGGCGCGAGGGGGAACGTGCCATTGTCGTCAGCCGCCAGGCTGCTAGATTGGCCGATCTGTGGCGCGAAGAAAACCGCAATGTCATGGAAGAGGGCATTCGCCGCCAAACCAATTCCCCCCTGCCCCTCAGCACCCCCGCTCCCCTGCTCCTCTGCACCCCTGCACCCCTGCTCCCCTGCACCCCTGCTCCCCCGCACCACCCGCGCCACGCCCACACTACCCCATCCCAAATGCGCCGGCAGCGAAGCCACGATCTCAGCCACGGTGGGGTTAGGTAGCTCAACAGGGATGGCGGGAAACGGCCGTTCACCAGCCTCAGCCCGCTGCCCATGCAGTTCTCGCTGCCCGCGTAACTCATATAGCCGCTGGTTTGCCGCCAGCAGCATTGGCGATGTCCCCCGCGCTTTCGCGTCCATCACCGGCGCACAGCCAACCCGTCACCTGGCAGGCAGTTCCAGCCGCTATTCAGCAGCCTAGAACGCCTGATCCATTGACAGATGGATCAAGCTGTGCTATTCTCCTTGTCGTATAGTAAACCGCACGAGGGGCATAATACCCCCCTCCCCCCTCAAATACGGGGCTTTCGCACTGATAGGATGCGCTAACATCCTTCAAGATTCAGCGGAATATGCGGTTAGCCAGCTAAAAAATATTGAGCAAAAGAAGCTAGTGTACCACCACTAGCTTTTTTGCTTTCTACTACAGCTTCCCAGTCACTTTCTTTGGGAAACTCTTCGCCATCTAACATAGGATGGCAAGTATCAAGGCCAACGCCTTGCTAGTAGCCTAAAGGCAAAAGATTCTATTCAGTTGAATCTAAAAGATGGGTGATGAGATTAAAGAAACTTGACCAATAGCCAATTATCGGTCATAATCTAACTCATCTAGCCCAGGCCTCTGTAACTGTTTTCCGGACAAGAAATGAAGTTACTAGGCCTCTTTTTTTGCCTGCTGCCCCTGTGGTAGTAGCTGCGGGGCGATTTACTTTGCCGCTAGATTATACATAAACCTCGCCAATCGCCAAACTTTTGCCCGGCTACCTCTTGCCAAACAAGCTAGACCAGACCATAATCTTCTATCTCAACTTGAGGAATAGATGCGATGCAAATCACCAATATTTCAGACAAAAATGCAGGGCTTACAAAACTCATCGAGCGTGTGTTACGCGGTGAGGAAGTGATACTTGGTAAAGCCGGTAAACCGATTGCCAAATTGGTGCCTTATACACTCGACATGGCTCCACGACAACTTGGCGCAGGCAATTGGAAGGGAAAGATATGGATTGCCGATGACTTTGACGAGCCTTCCGCCGAGCTTGAGGCGCTGTTTGCCGGAGAGCTAGATGAACCTGCTACTTGATACCCACATCTTCTTATGGGCTGTTGAAGATCATCCTAATTTGTCAGAAGCAGCCCGAGAGGCGATTGTTGCCGGTGATAATGTTGTGTTTGTCAGCGCGGCCACTGCCTGGGAAATTGCCATCAAACGTGGGCTAGGCAAATTGGACGTGCCACGGGGAAATTACATCGAGGAGCTAAAGCTCCATCGCTTCACACCGCTCGATATTAAGACAGAGCATGCATTGGCGGTCGAGTCACTACCACCCCATCATAAAGATCCATTTGACCGCCTACTCATTGCACAAGCACAAATTGAACAACTAACACTCATTACTCGTGATCCCAAAATGATGCTTTATGATGTAGCCTTCATTGCGTCGTAAACTGCAAACGGCCGTTTGCCCCCTTCCCCACACCTTCAAAAAAACACACGTCATAGTCGCCTTCATTGTCCTACCACCCAGCAAAAACTAGGATTGACACTTCCATTAAGCTATCGTAACATGACTGCATGGGACAATACAATAATGTTACTGCAAAATTTATCGCTTATTTGCGTGTTTCTACCCAAAAACAGGGGGAAAGTGGCTTGGGTCTGGCCGCCCAACGCGCCATTATTGACCATTACGCCCAAGGTGGGGAAATTGTGGACTACATCGTTGAAGTGGGCAGCGGCAAAAGTCTCGCCGCCCGCCCCAAGCTGCAAAGTGCCATTGCCCGCTGCCGCGCCCATGATTATGTGTTGATCGTGGCGAAGGTGGATCGCCTCAGCCGCAAGACGGAAGATGCCCTCGAAATCTATAGCCAGCTCAACGGCCGTTTAATCACCTGCGACATTCCCAATCTCGACAAATTTACGCTGACGATTTTCATGGCGATTGCTGATAGAGAACGGGAGCTGATTGGCATCCGCACCAAGGCGGCTCTGGCTGCCGCGCGTGAGCGGGGTGTCACCCTGGGCACGGCGGCGAATATGACGGCAAACGGCCGTTACCAAGGGCAGCAGCAAAACCGAGCCGATGCCATTGCCGCCTATGCCCAAACGGTTGGCTATGCCCGCCTGCTGCAACAGCAAGGGTTATCGCTGGCGCAAATAGCGGCCAGGCTGAATGACGAGGGGTTTAAGACGCGGCAAAATAAACCGTTTTATAAAATGACGGTTAAGCGGATTTTGGATAGAGAGAAGGCTAGGGACAGCTAACCAAAATAACCAAAAGACTATTGCCCTATTGTCCAATTTTCCCTTATAATCAGGATAAGTTCCAATTCCCTTAAGGACTAAGGACAACTCTGGGGCATGTTGTTCCCAAAAGTCGCTCAGAAACGAAGTGATTTGTTCATGTTCCAGAAAGTGGTACAAAATGTTCCAATTTTTGTAAAAACCTGGCATATAATGACCATCAACCGCTTTGGAGATTAACGTGACTAGCTCGATGTCCTTTTCAGCCATCCTTCACGCCCTTATTCAGCGCGATGGCCGTCGTGTACGTCAATTGTCGCAAGCTTCGGCCGACCATTTTGGGGAAAATCAACAAATTCCCCACAATACTATTAGCCGATGGGTGCAAGGCACTGTTAAGAAGCCGCGCAGTTGGCAAGACATTCTCAAATTAGCTGTCATCCTACGCCTCCAAATAAATGAAGTGGATCAGTTGCTCACTGCGGCAGGTCACCCGCATCTGGCAGTTTTGTATCAAGCTTCTGCCAATCAGGTAGAGGATCAGCTATTAGCTTTATGGCAAGCTAAGCCAACTACCTTTTATGGCCCATTCCAGGCTCCGCCGGGTTTGCCCAACTTCACGGGACGGCAAGAAGAACGAAAGGCTGTCGCCACGGTGCTTGCCCATAGCCAAACGCAGCGCATCTGCTGTCTACAAGGTATGGGAGGCGTTGGGAAAACATCTCTGGCTATTCAGTTAGCCTATGATTTACGCGACGTTTTTGCGGACGGCGTTCTATGGGCACAGTTAGATCGCTCAAATACGATGGCAATTTTGCACAGCTTTGCTACTGCCTTCGAACTTGACATTAGGCATTATCTAGATGTTGAAAGCCGCAGCAGCAAAGTGCGCGAGTTGCTAAGTTACAAAAAGGCGCTGATCATCCTCGATAATGCTGAGTCTGATGAACAACTTCGCCCCCTGCTGCCGCCAACTGGCTCTTGTGCGGTGCTGTTTACGACACGCCGACAGGATTTAGCGGTAGCCGATCAGGCGCGACGCTTTCTTATCCAATCCTTTGCCCCAGAAAAGGGAGACAGCTTGGCTCTTTTTGGCAAGATTCTTGGGGCAGAGACTGTCCAGCGGGAAAGAGAAAAGTTTCAAGAATTAGCGGATATATTGGGGCATTTGCCATTGGCACTCGATATTGCGGCCAATCGGCTGAGACATGAATTAAACTGGTCTGTTCATGATTTGCTGACTCAATGGCAAGCAGACACAGACCGACTTACCCATCTCGCCCGTGGCGATAGGGCCGTTCGTCTTTCTTTCGCGTTTAGTTTTCGTGCCTTGAAGAAAGAGCAGCAACAGTTGTTTGCTGCTCTTTCTGTTTTTGTGGGATCCTTCTCCTGTGAGGCGGTAGCCGCAATTGAGCCGAAAACGGGTGATGATACTGCAAGTCAACTTCAGCAGCTACAGGCTCTGTCGCTGGTACAACCTGCTACCAACGGCCGTTTTCAACTTCATCCCCTGCTGCGGCTATACAGTCAGGAATTAAACGGTAGCTCGGAAACGGCCGTTCGCATGGCCCATTACTACTTTGGCTACATCCAGCAAAATCAACAGGCATATGAACGGCTTGACCTGGAACAGGCCAACATACTGGCTGCCCTTGATATTGCCATCGCCCATGGCTTGCACAGCCAGCTTGTGCAAAGCAGCAATCAACTGTATGCCTATTGTTATGCTAGGGGGTATTTTGAGACGGCGCAATATCTGCTGCAGGCAGCACAAAATGCGGCTCAAGCGATTGGGGATGAGGTAGGGTTAACGGCCGTTCTTTTCAACATGGGTCACATTGCCATTAAACAAGGCAACAGCCAGCAGGCCGAGCATCTTTACCAACAAGCCCTTACGATTGCGCGGCAAACCAACAATTTGTCACAGATAAGCAATCTGCTTATGAAATTGGGTGCTTTGGCACACCGCCGCAGTCAATTTAGCCTGGCGCAAGACAACTATCTGGAAGCACTCCGCTTCGCCCGTAAGGCCAATGATACCAACTGCCTTGCTTCCACGTTGGCAAATTTGGGGCTGCTGGCAGCGGTGCAGGGGGATCAGGAAACGGCCGTTGCCCACTATAACGAAGCCTTGCCGCTGGCACGTCAGCTTGGCAATAAAAGCAGCATCATCAACATCCTGCAAAATTTAGGGGCTGTGGCCGACGACCAGGGCAACTACGCTGAAGCCAAAGCCCATTTTCAGGAAGGGCTGGAACATGCCAACGAGCTAGGCACGCCGGAGCTACGCAGCCGTTTGCTGGGCAATCTTGGCCTTGTCGCCTGCGCCTTGGGCAATTATGCCGAAGCATCTGCCTATTTCCGCGAAGGGCTTGCCCTGGCAGAGCAAGCCAACCTCACGCTGCAAATTAGCCGCCAACGCGCCAATCTGGGCAAAGTTGCCATGCACCGCCGCCAATACCCCCAAGCCAACTATCATTATCAAGAGGCACTCGCCCTGGCGCGGCGGCTAGGCTTTCCTGAGGACATTGCCGTCATGCTCAACCAATGGGGCGATTGTCACCTGGCGCAGCAGAACGGCGCGGCAGCCGAGGCAGCGTTTCGTGAGGCACTGCAAATTGCTGAACTGGCAAACCTGCAAAGTGAAAGGGCTAAAAGTCTCTATGGTCTGGCACACACCGCTGCCGAGCGTGGCAATACGATTCTGGCGCGGCAGCTAGGCGAAAGAGCGCAGCAAATTTTTGTCCAAACTGGACACAAAAAAGCGAATGAAGTGGCCTGGTGGCTGGCCGAGTTGCCGAGCCACTAACGGGCAAAAGCTGGGCGACAAACCAATTGCTGCCCAGCCCGCAAGAGAAACGCAGGATGCTGTTCAACAGGTTGAACAACATCCACAGGGGATAAACGATGAGCAATCTACAGCCCTATCGGTTTTCTCGACTAGATGGTTATGGGCTCAAGCTCCAGTGGCCCAACACCTTCTTCAATCGGGTCCGTCCAGCTTGCCACCGCATCTCCACCGTCAGCCGCTGGGCTGCTCCACGAGCCAATGCTTTCTTCAATGGGGTCTGTCCAACTGGCAAGGGTAGCAGCCGGCAATTGCCGCATTGGGCCAACGCCTTCTTCAATGGGATCTGTCCAACTGGCTGTTGTGAAAACGGCCGTCCCTGCGCTTTGCCCAAGCACCACCGGCAAAAGCAGCACAGTGCAGAGCAGCAAACCGGCAAACAACATCTGTGGGTGTAGAATCAACTTTTTCATCACAGTTTCCTTTGCTTTCGCTCGCCATTGAGCCGAAAGCGCTAAGCGATAAAGTTGATTCCAGCCTAGAAGCCGTTAAAAAGACGAAGTTCCCGTTTTTCGGGAAGAAGCTCTTACCAACAGGGAGTTACATTTGAGGAAATCTTGTTATTAGGAAAGAAGCATGAGAAGCCTGACGCAACGACCGCATGTCTACATCGCCACATTGGGCAACGCTCCCCAAGTTGTGACGCTGGCCTTGGATATCTTGCTCCCAAAATATCCATTTGTGGAGGTATGTGTCATTCATACCGATGACCGTGCCACCGAGAAGCTACCGCAGATGAAATTCAGCACCATGCACGAAACGGTGCAGCAGCTAGACAAAGAGTTCCTCAACCGCAAGCCCCTGGCCGCGTCCCTCGGTGAGCAAGCGTGGCGGACTGATTATCTGGCAAACGAACGCTATTATCAGTTTACCTATCGGCGGGTATTGATTCAGCGCGAGGTACAGGAGCCAGGGCAGTTGGCAACGGCCGTTCCTGTCAAAGATGTGGAAACGGAAGCCAACTCCCAAGCCGCCTTCCGCACCATCTTCCGCACCGTGCAGCGGTACAAGGAACAACGCGCCATCATTCACTTCAACCTGGCTGGGGGGCGCAAAAGCATGTCGGTCTTTGCCATGTGTGCTGCTCAAATCCTGTTCGCGCCCGGAGACAAACTGTGGCACCTCGTCTCCCAAAACGAATTTATGAACACCCGAGAGATGCACGACACAAGCGACGCCAGCCGCTTGGTGCCTATCCCCCATGTCTCCATCAGCACCCTCAACCCCGTTTTGGGGATGCTCATCTCCAGCAACGACCCTTATGACATCGTCCAGGCGCAGGAGAATTACCTCCATCTGATGGATTTACGGCGCAAGGAAAACTTCTTGCGCGAACTGGATTTTGATGAACGGCAAATTTTGATTGGGGTTGCCCAGGGGTTGAGCAATGATGAAATTGGCAATCGGCTAAAAAAAAGCCTCTCTGGTAAAACGGTCGCCAATAAGCTGACAACTATCTATGAAACCTACATGGTTTCCCTATCCGACATCCCCACCGATGTTACCCGCCCCAACAGCGAAAATATGCGGGCATTCCTCGCCGCCGAGTTTGGAGCTTACTTCCAACAGCGGGGAGAAGTTTTATAGAAAATCAGTAAACATAACCGAACTTTAAAAACTAAATTCAGCTGAGCAGGATATAAGAGAACCTAACAAAAAAGCCACCCAATTATGGATGGCTTCTTCTTGATGACTACTTAAAAACCCTCGTGGAGTAGTCAATCAATAAAGTGAATTACAACAGTTAGGTCATTTCAATCCCTTTCGTTGCAAACATATTATACGCTTATGCCCGATTGTTGCAATGCTCTACCCGTATTGCAACCTTTCTTTTATTCCTTACGTAGTAGTAGACAAGACTGCTAGAAATATGCTAAGATGTCATTTATCTTAGTGAAAATCACGAAGAAACAAAAGGAACAAATCACATGGTTTGACAACAACTTCTTTAACCCTTAGTTTTGCAATTAGCAAAGCCGCTACTAGTCATTCAACTTAGTGTCATTACGACAGAGGAATAAAAAAAATGAAGCGCAAAAGCAAGCATCTGCGTGTTTGTGTTCAGTTTTCAAAAAAACTCGTCAGAAAATTTACCCCTAACGGTTCAATTCAAATTGAAGAAGAAATCCGTACGCTCGTCATTCAGAGCAAGTTCCCCCAAAAGTCATCCCTTCAAAAAGCAATTAAACATCTAACACAAATCTCCAAATGGCTGATTTGGATTTTGGTGTCCCATCCTGAAGTTCTTTCCTGGTTGGTCGAGTTAATGACCAATCATAACCACCAAAATTGGACACTATAGTTAGGTGAGTTTTTTGCCCCCTGCTTTGCTTGCAGCAAGTAGGGGGCAGTCTTTATATTTCTCTGTATTGTAGAAGGAGTACATTATATGAATTTAGTCATTGAAATCACAACACCCATCTTTTTAGGTGGGAGTGATGCCCGACAGTTGGCAACACTGGTTCGCATTCCTTCGATTCGGGGGCAAGTGCGCTATTGGCTAAGGGCAGTACTGGGAAGGCGTGTAGGCAATGATGTGGCTGCGCTAAAAACGGCCGAAAATAATCTTATGGGCCACACAGGGGCATCTTCACTGGTGCGCTTTCAGGTACAAGAAGGGAAGCAGCTATTAGAAACGGCCGATCGCTATATGCTCCCCCACCGCCAAAGCGGTAACAAGATCATGAGCGAAACGTTTGCCGAAAAACAGCGATTTCTCCTATCTATTACTCCACGTCCTGGGCTAAAAACGATTCCCGATGAAATTTTGGCGGCACTGTTGTTGTGGCTGAATTTGGGCGGGCTAGGTAAACGGGCACGCCGAGGTTATGGGAGTTTACGCTGTGTGCGTGCAACAGCCGCAACCGATGATGTTTCGCCAGATAAGTTAGCCTTGTTTACGGTCAAATCAGAAGAAACATTGTCTGACTATTTGAGTCGGGTATTAGGTTGGGTGCAGGCGGCTATGCCAGCACAACCTTTGGCCGAATGGCCGGAATATCCGATTTTGCTGCCTGAATATACGGCCGTTTTGGTGTCCCAACGTACCTATCCCAGCCAGCAAGAGCAGGGAACGCCTGTTTATGAAAAAGCAATGGTGCCGTTTTGGCACGAGTTTTTGCGTGCACACCCATATTTAGATGACTCTGCTTATGGGTATGCAGATCGCAACGGCCGTCGGGCTTCACCCTTTCATTGGCATATCGGACAAACAAAAATGGGGTATCAATGGGTTTTTACCACCTTTTGGTCGCAAAGCGTTCGCCAGTATGACAGTAGACGAAATTGGCAAAAGGTGAATGATTTGCTGACGGCTATTGCTGATGAGGCAGAGGGGAAATGGGTATGGCAACATGTCGCGGAGGTATATGATGGCCGATAAGCAAAAGGCTTTTTTACTTTTTTCGATTGGGCCAGTGCAAGAGTTTATTGCTACGGCTCGACGCACCCATGATTTGTGGGCAGGGAGCCGCTTGTTGTCATTGCTGATGGTATCGGCTTTGGAAGTGGGGAAAGGCGCTAAACCGATCTTTCCATTGCCTAATAATGACGGGGAATGGCCCAAAAGTGTGCCAAATCGGGCGGTGTTGGAGGTGTCTTCTACAGATGAAGGTGTGAAGATTGGGCGAGAGATGGTAACGGCCGTTCAAAACACTTGGCGTGAAATTGAAAGCGATGTGCGTAAACGCTTTACTCAATATGCTCCCCCACCCCATAACTGGGGCATTCTATGGGATGAGCAAAATGCCAATTGGTTTGAGCATTATTGGGTCACATGGCCGCAAAATGGATCGTATAACGCTGGTTATAACAATGCCAGTGAAATGTTAACGGCTCGCAAGATGGTGCGCCCAATTGTAGCACGGGTGGAAGAGGGTGAGAAATGCACGCTGTCCGGGGTAATGGCAGCTTTGCCGGGGGCAGTGGTTGATCGTCAAGGAATGCGCGATTTTTGGGACGGTGTGCGAGCAAATTTGCAGGAAGCACGGAATGCCTCGGATAGTGCTGTGCGGCGGGGTGAGCAGCTATGTGCCTTAAGCGTGGTAAAACGGTTTGCCGAAGCTGATGCTATCTTACAGGATAAAGAAAAACAGCGATTCCCTTCGACGAGCAGCGTTGCATCTGCTGATTTTCGGTTGGCGGTGTTGCAAAATTGGGATGCGTTGCGGGAAAAGGCGATGGGCTGGATAACGGCCGTTTCTAACCTACAACTACCTGTCTACAAAACCAAAGAACCAGTGCCTTGTTTAGACCGAGCAGCTAAGACCCAAGAGATGTCTTATTTCTTAAAACATGATGGTGACTATTTGTACCGCGACTTCTATACCGAGTCACGCATTTTGGAGGCATTGGGGCAAGACAGGGACAAGCAAGCAAAATTGACAGGTAATCAAAAGGAGGCAATGAAAGCAGCTGTTACAGCCTTAACGGATTTCCATAAGGCTTGTAGTGAACAAGGTATTATGCCGCCCTCCCCTTATTATGCTTTGCTAAAAATGGATGGGGATAGCATGGGGACGACACTTTCAGAAAAGATTGAAGATGTGAGCCAACATCGGAAGTTTAGTCGGCGGCTGGCTGCTTTTGCCCAAGATGATGTACCGCGTATTGTGGAACAGGAAGCACCAGGGGCGTTGGTGTATGCGGGTGGGGATGATGCATTGGCACTGTTACCTGTTTCGGTAGCTTTATCTGTAGCAGAAAAATTGCGCTCTACTTTTGCCGAGAAGTTGTCGGATGAAACCGCCAATGGTTGGGGGGCGTTGCATGCCAGTACAGGGCTGGTTTTTGTCCATCATCAAGCTCCGTTACAAACGGCCGTTCGTCAAGCCACCATCATGGAAAAGACCGCTAAACATAGCTATGGCCGTAACGCCATTGCTATTCGACTGCTGCGCCGTTCTGGTGAACCCCATGAAATGGGTAGCAAGTGGGATATGGACAGTCATGGGCTATCTGTAGACAGGGGACAGTTGGCAGTTGTGACGGTGATGGATGATGTGCGGCGGAAGATGCTAGATAGATTAATCGCGGCTAAGTTTGCTTATGAGATCATGGATGAAGCGGAGGCGTTGGATACATTGCCCCCAGTTGCTCTAGAAGTGGAAATCGGCCGTCTATTGTATCGTCATTGGGATGAGAAAACCCGCAAGAATGAGCGTAAATACATTGAGCAAATGACAACGCAGTTGGTTGCCCTGGCAAACACAAACGGGGTAATGAATTTGGGACGATGGCTAATTTTGATGGCTTTCTTGGCGAAACGAGGAGGTGAGGCATGAGTTGGGTGTTTATTGAGCCGACGGATGTGTGGATGTTTCGTGACGGCCGGCCGTTTGTTGCGGGGGAAGGGCATACGGTCAGCACAATCTTCCCACCAACTCCATTTACCGTGCAGGGGGCATTGCGCTCGCTTATTTTAGGTCATGAGCCAATTGATTGGCCCGAATTTTGGGGGCAAACCACGCCAGCATCACAAGCAATGGGGAAAAGAATTGGCTATCCTGCTCATACAAAAAATGGCGTTGATGTGCTCGCCGAGTTAGGAGAATTTGCCATGCAAGGCCCATTTTTAGGGCGGTGGTTGCCAGATGAGCAGAGGGCAGAATTATTGGTAAACCGACCATTAGATAGTTATTACATTGATGACAATTCTCAAAGCTGGGAAACCCTGCGCCCTGAAAAATTGGAAACAGTGTGGACAGATTGGCCACAGGGGGTACCTATGCTCTATCCTTTGCGTGCCACAAAGTCGGTGCAAAAAGCGGAAGAGACCGAGCATCCTCTTTTGCTAAACCAAAGTGGCCTGCCGCTGTATTTGGACGAGAAGCCGTTCCAGCTTTCACAGAGGGCCACATTTGTTGGTGAACATCGTTTGGGTATCGCCTTGAATTATGATCGGCGGCGACCCAGAGATCGAATGATTTATTCGTTGGAGTATAAACGGCCGTTTATCTGCCAAATCGGCAGCGACGCTGAACCAGGTTTGCTAGTCAAGTTAGGCAATGGCGTACAGCTACCCCAACAGGAGGGCATTTTATCTATCGGTGGCGAAGCACGGGCAGCTCGTTATCGCGTATTAGACGATGAACAAGCTCCGCAACTTCCTCATATAAAAGCCACTACACGTCTAAAAGTATTGCTGCTAACGCCAGCATGGTTTTCAGGCGGCTGGCAACCAAAAGACGGTAATTGGTCAAAGCTGTTTGGGCAAGAAGTAAGATTAATGGCGGCGGCTATTGGTCGTTCCCAATATATTGGGGGCTGGCGTGTACCAAATAAAGGTTGGCACAAACCAATGCGGCCGTTTGTGCCAGCCGGCAGCGTGTATTTTTTTGAAGCAAATGAACCGATCACGCCTGTAGCAACGTTCACGGAGTCTCCAGACGACAAGCTGAAGTTTGGCAAGCAGGGGTTTGGGGCTTGTATAAGTGGCCATTGGTCTTGGTTAACACAATAATTAGGAGCAGAACATGTATCTAAAATCGAAAATGCTTTATTTGTTCACAGAAACCCCACTCCATGCCGGAGCAGGGGCAGGCTTAGGAGCCATTGACTTGCCTATTCAGCGGGAACGTGTGACCCATTATCCCTTGGTACAAGCTTCGGGTATTAAGGGGGCAATGCGAAGTTATGCTGTGCCTATGGGTGCTGCTAAGGCGTTGGAAGAAGAGGGGAATGTTATTTTTGGGCCGGGCGAGACAAACAATGCGGCGGATCATGCAGGGGCTTTTGCACCGGGAGATGCGCGTATTTTGTTGTTTCCTGTTCGCTCGTTAACCGGGGTTTTTGCCTGGACAACAAGCGTGGATGTGCTGCGGCGCTGGCAGCGGGAAGCAACGGCCGTTTCTACAACCAACCTCCCCACCTTACCCCAACAAGCACCGGATGAAAGCAAATGCTTTGTGTCTGATCCACGTGGCGCGGTTGCCAACAAAACAGTTGTTTTAGAAGAGTTTGCTTTTGAGGTAGATAACACACAAACCGCTACAGTACAAAACTTGGCAAAATGGCTGGCAACTCATGCCTTGCCCACAGGAACAGAATATCAATGGTGGCGTGATTCGATGCAAAAGAAGTTGGTTGTGCTGCCAGATGATGATTTTCGGGATTTTACGCGCTATGCCACAGAAGTTTTGACACGCATTCGCTTGGAACAAGATACCAAAACGGTGAAAGATGGCGCATTGTGGACAGAGGAGCATTTACCCGTAGATACACTTCTCTTTACGCCTGTTCGGGCAACACGTTTTCGTGCCGAAAAGGATAAATGGCAAAATTTGAGCGGCTGGAGCAGGCTCCAAGGAGCGGATGCTCAGGCAGAGGCCGTCTTAAAATGGGTAGAGGAGAAGGTCAACGGCCGTATTCAAATCGGCGGTGATGAAACTGTAGGGCGGGGTATAGTCGCCCTGCGGTGGTAAAACGAGGTGCAACATGAGTAACCGAAAAACAACAGAACAAGAACGTGCCCATCATGCTTGGGACCGTGTCGAAGAAGTTGACAAGAAAGGCGATAGCGTCAAGCAGAACTACGGCTCATGGGCGCGCAAGCTGCCAGCCATGATCCAAACCAATGGGCTGGCCCAGACGATGGCCTTTTTATGTGCCAAAGGTAAGGATCACCACAAATTGTTGTATGAGCACGTTTCAGGCTGGGTGCTAAGGGCCGATACCCAAAAGAAACTCTTGCCGTTACTTCTTGAAGAGGATTCAAGCAGTTACCGCCGTCGCACAACCGAAGCGATTGCTTATAGTTTGTGGCTACGCCGCTTTGCCGAGGGCAAAAATTGGGGCAGCGCACAAGGAGCAGAGGACTAATGGCCTTTCAATATGCCCTTCCAAAAGATACGATGCGTCTTGTCCAGCATGTCACAAGTTGTGGAAATTTGGGGCTAGTCCTAGATAAATACCAGCCATGGGATTTTGTATTAGGCACTGGGAACAAAAAAGCGGGGCAAGTTAAAGGTGATTGGTTCAAGGAACTAGCGGCTGATGATAACCAAGAAAAACTGTTCGATGCCCAATTGTTAGGCAGGGTGCGCGGACGGTGGGAAGCGCTAGCTGAGGGTGGGGCAAAATTCAGTTTATGGTCAGCTACGCCATTGCTAGTTGGATTAGGTGGCGGTGGCACGCTAGAAACGGGTCTAACGCTTCATCCTTTGTATGGTTTCCCCTATATTCCGGCAACAACGTTGAAGGGGGTAGCACGCGCCCGCATTTTTTATGATCTCGCAGGGCATTTGGGTGTACCAGGGTTGACGAATGAGCAAGCGGCAGCTTATGGCAAGAAGCCGACCCCGTTTCAGCTTTTGGATCAGCTTTTAGAAACAGATTTATCATCTGATAACAAAACGTGGCTAACGCTGTTGCAGCAGTTGCAAGCTGATGAATGCGTGCAAGCAGAGAAGGGGGCAATTGTAGGTATTGCCCCAGATAGCTTGAAAGGCTTTTTAGATGATAGTGGTTTTCAAGCGGTTTTTGGCACATTGGCGCAAGCAGGAGGGGTTGCTTTTTTCGATGCCATTCCTATCACTTTACCGAAAATCGAAGTGGATATTATGAATCCCCATTATGCAGATTATTATGGGGAAGGGAACGAAGCACCCCATGAAGGTCATGCACGCTTAAATCCAGTGACCTACTTGGCAATAGCATCAGGGGCAGAGTTTCGGTTTGGGGTGAAGGCCAGGGCGGGAAACGGTGATGAATTGCCTAAGAAAGCAGCGAGGTGGTTGCGTTCTGGCCTAATGAATTTGGGAGTAGGCGGCAAGACCAGCAGTGGGTATGGGTTGATGGTTAAAGAACGGCCGTTAGACATAACGGCACGTACAAAACGCAACTATTACTATGATAGGAGGGGCTAATGGGTGTTTATCACTTTGCTGGCTTAGGTAAATCTATTGGTGCCATCACCTCAGCCTTATCCTATTTGGGTGCTATTAGACAACAGGGGGGTGAAAAAGCCGAAGCATTATTTAGTCTATCCGACGAGCAAGACCATGCTGATGAATCGCGTGGAATGGTGCAAGCATTGGTCTTGTTTACCACTGAAGAGATTGCCCGTGATCATCGTTCTTTTTTTTGCGAACCATATCAGGATAATCGTGCTGGTAGCGATAGGGATGGACGTAAAAAAGGTGAGAATCTAACGGTAAAAACGGCTTTGTACCGTGTGCTAGGAAAAGAACTAAAGGGCTGGGGCATGATAATGCCTGATAAAACCACGCTAGATGTATATTGGTGTGAACATGAACGGCAACGGCCGTTAGAAACCTTTGAGCGGACTTACACCGTGCTGCAAGCAGCTAAAGCAATGGGAGAGGTAGGAAAAGAGTGTTGGATTAATTTAACGGGAGGCAGCAATGTGATCAATGGAGCGTTGCAACTGGCAACATCCTTTCTAGGAACAGCCGCCCGACAATATTATGTGCTATCAAAAAATCCTAGCTGCATTCGGCATACCGTACCAATACCGGATTTGGGTTCGGAGCAGGACGACTTCTGGGTGAACCTGCCTATCGTTTATACAGATTTTAGTAGCTTGCATCGTACTGTTTTAGAAGAGTTAGCTTCTTGGCCAAACGATTCAGAACACATCACCCACCAACGACTACACGGTCAATTATGTCAATATGCCGAATTTTATAGCCTAGCAGGGCTAAAGAAGGAAGGCGATGAAATTTTTCGGCGAACCATTCTACAACCATTGCGCTCTCAGCGGCTTATTGAACACTTTCCATCCAAGCAGGACAAGAGTCTTGATCGATATAAAATTGGAGCCGCTTGGGAACAAATGGAACAGTATTTGGCGATCATAGACAAAGTAGGTGTCACACCTTATCAGTCGTTATCGCACATCCATGAAGATTGGTTTCGTAAGGAAACGATTGAGCTTGAGGGCTAATGGATGGTTTCACAAAAAATATTGATTGAACTGACCGCCGGAAACGAGTGGGTTGATGGCGAACAATTGACGGGACGTGGGCTATTGGGGATGTTTTATGAGGTATTGGCACGCTACGATAAGCCATTGGCAGATATGCTCCATGGTGGGCAGGAAGTGAACCCATTTACCATCACCCCACTATTTTCACCTTTGGGTACGTTGGAACAGGTGGAAATTGTGGGCTTGTCGGCGAGGTGTTGTGATGGGATAGTTGGAGCATGGCAAACGGCCGTTTCCGAGCAGTATTGTTTACATTGGGGCGATCAAGCGTTCCACGCGAAACAGGTTGTTTGTGAGAAATCAATATATGTAGGCGAATTGGCAACCAGCGAGCCAAAACGCATTGTTGGTCTAGAGTTTTGTTCCCCAACTGCCTTCAAGGCTGGCCCGCAAACGTTGCCATTGCCACTGGCACATAATGTATTCAGACGACCGTTACAGTTATGGAATGAGCAAACACGTCAACAACCAATGCTGCGAATAGACAAAACCTGGCTTGATTGGTGTGAACGTCAAGTGTTCGTCTACTCGCACAATATTTGTACGAAGCAAGTACTCATTCATCCCAAACAAGCCCCAATCATTGGGTTTGTAGGAGAGGTGTGGCTTCGTGCCCATGAAGGTAGCCCAATTCAGTTAAGCACATTACATGCTTTGGCACGTTTTGCTGAATGGAGCGGGGTTGGGGCCAAGACGGCAATGGGTATGGGTAAGGTAGCTTTTATAGCTGCAACTGATGAATGATTAAGAAAGGAATGGTGTGAAAAAGTGACGTTAACACGCGGGACAAATATTAAACAAAAACTTCGATTATCCTCTCGCGTACTGTCACTTAGAACAAATTCAACAAAGTCGCAGAGCGATAACTCTGCTACTTGAAGCAATAAAAAGGCTCCTGAAGATGAACTTCACTTCACTATTAAGTCTGATAGCAGACATTATCGGCATTCTCGGCGCAATCTTTGCCCTCTTTGCTTGGCTCCAAGCACGCGCTTTAAAACAAGCCGCCGATGAAGAGAAGAATCGGCAAAACAAAAAAGTGCAAGTTGTCCTGCAGCATGGCGGAAAAAGAATAGAGCTACCTGTTCAGCTACGCCGCATTGAACTAACTCGCTCTGAAATCCTTGGACGCATCGGCATGTTACCCCTTACGAAAAAGGGAGGCCGTTTCTCACTCGATTACCTCAGCACTCCTCAATTCTTACAGCAAATCAACCAAATTTCTGGAGGACAGGAAGAAGAAAATGTTTTAACTATTTCCTGTACCGAGGAAGAGTTCAATCAATTCGACCTAGAGCGGATCACCATCTAAATGTACTATATTGGCATCCGCCTTAAAGCCAATGGCACCCCGATTGATGCCAGCGTTGTGACCGGCCGCGGCCTGCATGGTCTGCTTTTTGATCTGCTGCAACGCATTGACCAAGATGGGGCAACGTGGCTGCATAAGCATCCCTCCCCCAAGCCTTTTTCGATGGCGCCTTACTATGTGGAAAACGACGGGAAAGGGGAGCTGGTGGGGTTGCGCTATGCGGTGCTTGAGGAGCGAGCAGCGCGGCTTATTTATGAGGCGTGGGCGGAGGCGTGGCAGCGGCAGCGGCTGCTGCGGCTGGGTCGCTACCAAACGTTTTATGTGGCTGATGTGCAGTGGATTCCTGGCCCCACGTTTACTGAGTTGGCTAACCTTACCCCCAGCCGTGAAATGACGCTTGAATTTCTCTCGCCCACGGCTTTTAAGCAAGGGCCGGGCAGCCTCCCCCTTCCCCTACCCGTCAATGTGTTTCGCTGGCCGGAGCGGGTTTGGCACAGTTATGCGCCGTCGGTGCTGGCAACGGCCGTTCCCCGCGACTGGCTGGATTGGTGTGCCGATAACGTCTTTGTCATAGACCACCACATTCAAACGGCCGTTACCGCCATCAACCAAACCGAACGCTTCACCGGCTTTGTCGGCCATGTCACCTTTCAGGCGTATCGGGGAGCACCCCTTTACCTGCGTGCCTGGCAAGCGTTGGGCACGCTTGCCGCTTTTTGCGGCGTGGGGCATAAAACAACAATGGGAATGGGAGCCGTGACACGGGTAGACGGCGGGCATTTTTAAACAAACACCCTTTTATGGTTCGTCATCAGTCTCGTGATGCCATTTGTTGGCAGCATAGTCCTCAGACAAAAGATCGAACAACATGTTTGTTTGGGCTTTTGACAAAGTAGTTGACATAAGTCAATTTGCAAAATAATCGAAACTGCTCCATTTCTTAGTGTATGAGAAACAAAACATGCACAAGCGAATTAGAGCAGTTCCGACCAGAACTTTATCAGAACTTTAACAATCGAGCCGATACCCTAATGGAATTGGTGGATGCCATCTGTAGCAATCCCAATGCCCAATCCATTGTCGAATACAGCCTGACCCCCTGTTTTCGGCGCAGCTACTCAACCATCTTTAAAGCGATCAATGAGCTGAAGTGGGATGACCTAGCAACGGCACGACTACTGGCACCCTACCTGCCGCGACCACGGCAGCGGCCATTTTGGTTGCTAGGGGTA
>JAGQGA010000017.1:21827-23826 GCA_020432595.1 Anaerolineales bacterium
GAACGCCTGATCCATTGACAGATGGATCAAGCTGTGCTATTCTCCTTGTCGTATAGTAAACCGCACGAGGGGCATAAATTCCCCCTCCCCCTCAAATACGGGGCTTTCGCACTGTTAGGATGCGCCAACATCCTTCAAGATTCAGCGGAATATGCGGTTTGAATAGGGAATAAAACTAAGCAAGAAAAGCTAGTGTTACCAGCACTGGCTTTTTTGCTTTCTACTACAGCTTCCCAGTCGCTTTCTTTGGGAAACTCTTCGTCATCTAAATAGGATGACAAGTATCAAGGCCAACGCCTTGCTAGTAGCCAAAAGGCAAAAGCACTATTAAATTAAATCTAACAGATGGGTGATGAACTTAGAGAAACTTGACCAATAGCCAATTGTCGGTCATAATCTAACTCATCAAGCCCAGGCCTTTGTAACTGCATTCCGGCAAGAAATTAAGTTACTAGGCCTCTTTTTTTGCCTGCTGCCCCTGTGGTCGTTGCTATGGGGCGATTTACTCTGCCGCTAGATTATACATAAACCTCGCTAATCGCCAAACTTTTGCCCGGCTGCCTCTTGCTAAACCAGCCAGATATAACCATAATTTTCTGTATCAAATGAAGGAATAAATGCGATGCAAGTCACCAATATTTCAGACAAAAATGCAGGGCTTACAAAACTCATCGAGCGTGTGTTACGCGGTGAGGAAGTGATACTTGGTAAAGCCGGTAAACCGATTGCCAAATTGGTACCTTATACCCTCGACATGGCTCCACGACAGCTTGGCGCAGGCAATTGGAAGGGAAAGATATGGGTTGCCGATGACTTCGACGAGCCTTCCGCTGAGATTGAGGCGTTGTTTGCTGGAGAACTAGATGAACCTGCTACTTGATACCCACATCTTCTTATGGGCTGTTGAAGATCACCCTAATTTGTCAGCAGCAGCGCGAGAAGCGATTGTTGCCGGTGACAATGTTGTGTTTGTCAGCGCGGCCACTGCTTGGGAAATTGCCATCAAACGGGGGCTAGGCAAATTGGACGTGCCACGAGGAAATTACATAGAAGAGCTAAAGCTCCATCGCTTTACACCGCTCGATATTAAAACAGAGCATGCATTGGCGGTCGAGTCACTACCACCCCATCATAAAGACCCATTTGACCGCCTACTCATTGCACAAGCACAAATTGAACAACTAACACTCATTACTCGTGATCCCAAAATGATGCTTTACGATGTGGCCTTCATTGCGTCGTAAACTGCAAACGGCCGTTTCCCCTCCACCCCGCATCTTCAAAAAACGCACACCATAGTTACCCTTTCTCCCTACCCACCCAGCAAAAAAGCCAGTGTTGGACTAAATTCGGGATAGGTGTAAAAAGGTATCATCCCTTGAGAGAAGCCGCTAATGCATCAGTCCATTTCGACACTCAGGAAGGACTTGTCTGGTTGTAATGGTGGTGGAACACTGTCCAGTTCAATAAAGTATTCTCCAAACCGTTTGATGTGCTCGGTCAAATACGGGCTTAACGTCGCTACAAAGTCGGCTGTAACTGCAAGCTGTCAAATAACACCCGCAAATGTACCACCCATTTACGGCAATAGTGTGCCACCCGTTTACGGCCATGATGTACCAGCTGCACGCACCATCTCACACCGTTAACCTTTCCTCAATACAAACCAAAAACCCACCCCCGCTTGCCATAGAACCGCTTAGCTAGCTAGCCCAATCTTCACCTCCTTCTCCAACCGCTGCCGGCCGCGAGCGCGGAAACTGTCACCCTGAATCACCAAAATCTCAGCATGATGTGCCAGACGGTCGAGACCCGCAGCAGCTAGTAACGGGTTGCCAAACAACCCCGGCCATTCGCTGGGTGAGCGGTTGCTGGTGAGCATGATGCTGCCCTGCTCATACCGCTCATTGATAATATCGTATAAATCTTCCGGCATGGGCGGGGTGAGCGGCTTGAGACCAAAGTCATCCAACACCAGCAGATCAGGCCGCACATATTG
>JAGQGA010000180.1 GCA_020432595.1 Anaerolineales bacterium
ACCTGGGCAAGCCAGAACCAAAAAAGCATTAAACCGCGACGAAACATATCCTTTTGTAGCGGGTTAAATGTATGTACCATCGCAATTACGCGAAAAATATTTATCCACAATTTTAGTTTCCATAGAAAAGGAGAAAATAATGGCAGCATTAACAACATTTTTAGTCGGTGCCGCAGTAGGCGGCGGTGTGAAATGGGCGTATGACAAATGGCAGGACAAAGAAGACCGGCCAACGGTTGCTTCTGTGCGCGAGAAATCAACTGCGACGGTACGCAACCTGGGTCAATCGGTGCAAAAAGTGGTGCGGCGCAAGAAGGATGATAGTGCGCCCGCAGCGGCTGAAGAGAGTGAAGCACCGGCAGCCTCATCGTGATAGCAAGAAGTTCAACTTCTCGAAGAAGTTGAACTTCTTGCACCCCAAACACCATGTACTGGGAACGACTAAAACGCGCTTCGGCCAAGAACTTCTTGGGGCAAAGCTATCGCCCACGGCAACGCCGGCGAGGGGCTTTTGCTGAACGGATGAAGGATGATCCTGCCCAACAGCGGTTGGATCGGGATCTGCTTGTCGCTTCTGCGGCCTTGGGCATGGCGACAACAAGCCTTTTGTTCCCGCCGGCCACAATTTTGGCAGCGGTGAGCCTGCCGCTGTCGCTGTTTGTGTTTGTGCCGACGTTTGCAACTGCCTATCGTTCTCTGCGTCAGGAGCGCCGCATTACGAACCCCGTGCTGGTGACGACGCGGCTAGGCGTTTGTGTGGTGATGAATTTTTACGGGATTGCGGCCCTTGATGCTTTTTTGTTTAGTGTGGCGCAGAGGTGGAACGGCCGTTCGCGGCAAGCATGGTCACAAACGCTGGACACCCTATTTGCAGAGCAGCCGGAATCGGAGGCACGCCACTATCTGGAACAAGCCGTTGGGCAAACAACAAGCATGGAGCAGCAGGCCCAGGCCAGTGCCAACCGCATGGCCCCCTTTATGCTGACCGCCTTTGTTGTCACCCTTCCCTTTTATGGAGCCAACCGCGCCGCCTCGTTTTTGATGACCGGGTTTGGAGCGCATTTGCAAACCCTTGGCCCGACGACGCTGCATGAGGCAATGCGCCAGGCGACCGAGCAGGGGATTGTGGTGAAAAACGGCCGTTCGCTGGAAATGGCCACGTTGAGCAATGTGCTGCTGCTCGATGCCAAGCTGCTGCTGGCGCAAGCCAACAAACAGGCTTTGCTCAACGCCCTTCGTCAACAGCTTGCCGCCGCCCAAGAGGTAGACACCCACGCCATTAAAATCATAGCTGTGGGCGTGGCACAGCCATGGTTGACAGAGGCTGGCGTAGACGAGGTGATCCCGCCCGCAGAAAAAACGGCCGTTCTTGCCCAGCTTCAGGCAGCGGGGCAGCGTGTTTGTTATGTGGGGGACGGGTTGACCGAGGCCGACATCATGGCTCAAGCCCATCTCTCCGTTTCGTTAAGCGGCTTGGCAACGGCGGCGGCGGATGCGGCGCAGGTTATTTTGCCCGATGGCAACTTAAGCACGCTGCAGCAGTTTTTTGCCGGGGCAGCCCACTTCCAGCGGCAGCAGGCGTTGAATTTGTCAACGCCCATTTGGTTTGATTTTGTTGACATTAGCACGACGGTCATTGCCCATTTGGGCTTGCTCTACTCAACCCTGTTTAACTACAGCGGTTTGTTGTGGCGGACGTGGGGGGCAAAACGGCCGTTTTTCCCCAGCGGCCAAACGCCAGAAGCAGCCGAACAGTTCAGCGCAGATCAAACCAGACAGTTGATTGAGAGTCAGTCAGCTTCATAAACCAACCTATGTCCGCAACACTCATTCAAGCCTGGCAAAAAGCGACACCCACCAGCCAAAACTGGCTGGTAAAATATGGTTTAAGAGACAGGCAAAAACGGCCGTCTTTCCTCCAAGCCATCACCAGCGACCAGCCGCAACAATCGCGCCGCTCATTGTTGGTGACGGGGATCGTCGTGGGGGCGGCAACGGCCGTTATTGGCTGGTGGTGGGTGGCTGGCAAAAGCATCATTCCCCTGGCTCAGCAGTTTATCCATTTGGCCGATGCCAGCCCATATAAAGTGCTGACCTATAGCATCGGCGCGACGTTGCTGCCTGTGGCTTTCTTCCCGGAAACGGCCGTTGCCATCGCTGGTGGCATTCTCTTTGGGCTGGCGGGGGGCATTGTGGTAACAACAATCACGCAAACGGTCGGGGGCATGATCGCCTATGAGATCGGTTATTGGCTTAAACAGCGCACAACAGACAAGTCTGCTGCGGCCGGCCCGGCTTCGTCACCAAAACTAGCGCCCTACCTGGAACCGCTGCAAGCAAGACCGCTTGAAACTGTTCTGATTACCCGTTTGCTTTATCTGCCGCATGAATGGGTTAGCTATGCTTGTGGCTGGTTGGAGATTGAAAAACGGCCGTTTTTCCTCGGCACCGCTTTCGGCCTCATCCCCAGCACCATCGTTCTCACCTCCATCGGAGCCTCCATCCGCAGCGGCGTTCTCGCCAGCACCTCTCTCCTCTCTCCCCCCATGCTGCTGATCAACGGCGGCATGGTGATCGGGAGCATCGTTGTTGCCAACCATCTACGAAAACCAAAGTTAGAAACGAAGGACGAATAATGGATTTTCACTGGAGCGCCGAAGCGCTCGAACATAAAAATACGGCCGTTTCCTTTGCCCAGCGCGAGTTAAGCACCGGCATCATCGCCCAAGACCACGCCGAGCAATTCCCCCGCGACCGCTGGCGCAAATGTGCCGAATTTGGCGTGCTGGGTCTCCCCTTCCCCGAACAGTATGGCGGTGCCGAAGCCGACATCCTCACGACAATGCTCGTCATGGAAGGACTCGGCTACGGCGGCAAAGACAACGGCCTCCTCTTTGCCCTCAACGCCCAAATGTGGGCCGTGCAGCACCCCATTCTCACCTTTGGCACCGACGCGCAAAAAGCACGCTATCTGCCAGACTTGATTGCAGGCAAGCTCATCGGTGCCCACGGCATATCCGAACCAGAAGCCGGGTCAGATGCCTTCGCCATGCACACCCGTGCCACCAAGGTAGACGGCGGCTACTGCCTCAACGGCAGCAAAATGTTTGTCACCAACGCCCCAGTGGCCGATGTGGCCGTGGTCTTTGCCGCCACCGCCCCCGACAAAGGGAGCTGGGGCATTAGTGCCTTTATCGTAGAAGTTGGCACGCCAGGCTTCACCGTGGGCAACAATATTGCAAAGATGGGGCTACGCACCGCGCCCATGGGGGAACTCATTCTCCAAGATTGCTATCTGCCAGAAAGTAGCCGTCTTGGCCCTGAAGGGGTTGGTGCCCACATCTTCAATCATTCAATGGAGTGGGAACGCGCCTGTATTTTGGGAACCCACGTGGGGGCAATGGAGCGGCAGTTGGAAGAATGCGTTCGCTATGCGCGGACGCGAAAGCAGTTTGGGCAGGCCATCGGCAAATTTCAATCTGTCTCCAACCGTTTGGCCGACATGAAAGTCCGTCTCGAAACGGCGCGGCTGCTTCTCTACAAGGTTGCCTGGCTCAAAAAAGCGGGCAAGTCGGCCCAAATGGAAGCGGCGATGGCCAAGCTCTATCTGAGCGAAGCCTTTGTCGCCTCCAGCCTCGATGCCGTCCGCATCCACGGCGGCTATGGCTACACCACTGAGTTTGAGGTGGAGCGCGAGCTGCGCGATGCCATTGGCGGCACGCTCTATTCCGGCACTTCTGACATTCAGCGCAATATCATTGCCCGCTACATGGGTCTATAAACGAACTATGGCTTTTTTACTCCACCAACTCTTACCACACCATGCCCAAATCGCGCCTGACAAAGAAGCGGTGCGCCACAAGGGCGAGGCGCTTACCTATGCCCAGCTAGAGACGCAAAGCAACCAACTGGCGACGACGCTACAGCAGCTAGGCGTGGTGCCTGGCGACCGTGTGGGCATCTATTTGCCGAAGTCGCTGGCCGCTATTGTGGCTATCTTTGGCATTCTCAAGGCGGGGGCGGTCTATGTGCCGCTGGACCCTACGGCTCCTCCGGCTCGCATCGCGTTTATGGTTGGCAACTGCGCCATGAAGGGGATTGTGACGGAAAAAGCGAAGCTGGTGGGGCTGTATGAAACGGCCGTTACCAACCTTACCACCCTACGCGGTATCATCGTCACCGATGCCGCCGATGATCGCTTGCCCAATGCAGTCACATGGTCAGAGATGATGACCAAAGAGACCACGCTCCCCACCCCAACCGGCGTGATCGAGCAGGATTTGGCCTACATCTTATACACCTCTGGCTCAACAGGAACCCCCAAAGGGGTGATGATTAGCCATCGCGCCGCCCTCACCTTTGTGGATTGGGCGCATCAGACGTTTGACTTTCGCCCCACCGACCGCGTCTCCAACCACGCCCCGCTGCACTTCGATCTGTCTATCCTCGATATTTTTGCGACGATTAAAGCGGGGGGAACCGTGATACTTGTACCGCCATCGCTCTCCGTTTTCCCGCGCAATTTGGCTGACCTTATCGCCAAAGAGCGCATTACCATTTGGTACTCCGTGCCGTCGGCACTGACGCGGCTGGTGCTGTATGGGGAGTTGGCGCGGCATGGCTATCCCGACTTGCGGCTCGTGTTGTTTGCGGGGGAGGTCTTTCCCATCAAATATTTGCGGGAGCTAATGGCTTTGTTGCCGCAGCCGCGCTACTTCAATCTCTTTGGCCCAACGGAGACAAATGTTTGCACCTATTATGAGGTGCCGGAACTGGATGCAGAGCGCACCAAGCCGCTGTCAATCGGCCGTTCCTGTGAAAACTTCGATCTCTTTGTGCTAGATGAAAATGACCAGTTGGCATCTGTTGGCACAAAAGGAGAGCTGTGTGCGCGGGGGTCGGGGGTCATGTCGGGCTACTGGGGCTTGCCGGAACGCACCGCCCAAGCCCGCATTCCTTACACCCGCCACCCAATGCTTGGGCCGGAAATCATCTATCGCACCGGCGACATTGTTTGCCAAGAGGCAGACGGTACCTATACTTACCTGGGTCGGCATGACGGCATGGTCAAGAGTCGCGGCTATCGCATTGAGCTGGGGGAAGTTGAGGCGGCACTCTATGCCCACCCTGATGTGTTGGAAACGGCCGTTATTCCCATCCCCGACGACGAAATCGGCAACCGCCTCCACGCCTTTGTTGTCATACAAAACGGCCTCACCATCGCCACACTAACGGCATTTTGCGCCCAGCACATCCCTAAATACATGGTGCCACACGCCATTGAATTGCGGGAAACCCTGCCCAAAACATCAACAGGCAAAATTGACAAAACAACTTTAAAAACGCAAATGCGGTAGCTATTGGTTGGCCGCGCACACAGGAAGAGAGAGCATATGACAAATCAATGTGATGTCGTCGTCATTGGCGGCGGACCAGGTGGCAGCACCGCCGCCACTCTCATTGCCCAAAAAGGGTGGCAGGTCACGCTGCTGGATAAGCAGCAGCACCCTCGCTATACCGTCGGCGAAAGCCTCATCCCTGACTTCTGGAAGTTCTTGGACGAAAGTGGGGCAACAGAGAAGATTTTAGCAGCCAATTTTGTTCAGAAATGCGGCGGCATGGTCAACTGGCAGGGCGAACCCAAAGCCCACACCTTCAAAGATTTTGGCTACGACCGCCCGGCCATGCACGTCGAGCGGGATGAATTCGACAATATTCTGCTGCGCCACGCCGAATCGGAAGGGGTGCAGGTGTGTGAAGGGTATCATGTCACCAAAGTTGATTTTGAGACGACACCCACAACCGTTCACTATCGCCACGTAGCAACAGGAAGTGAGGAAACGATCACCTGTCAATATGTGATTGATGCCAGCGGGCAAAGTGCCGTTTTGGGCAACCAGCTTAAGGTACGAGAGTTTGATGACTCGTTCCGCTTCATGAGCATCTGGGGCTACTTCACCAACGCCAAATATTTAAGCATTGACGGCAAGGCGTATCCTCATGAGCGCATACGTGAAGTACCACCCGTGACCTATGTGACCTCGCTCGATGGGGAAGGAGACAATGGCTGGTGTTGGTACATTGCTATGAAGGACAAGACAAGCGTTGGGCTAGTCTTTCCCAATAAGCGAATGAAAGAGTTGAAGGCTGACGAGGAAGATTGGGAAACCTTCTTCCGTCGTATCTGTCACCAAACGCCTATTGTCAGCGAGATGCTGGGCGAGGCCAGCTTTGTGCCAGATGGCATTCACATCACCCGCGACTACTCTTATCAATCAACCAAGCTGGCCGGGCCTGGCTACTTCCTAATTGGCGACGCGGCGGGTTTTGTCGATCCGATCTTTTCCGTGGGCATCGTTTTAAGCCTTTATTCAGCCTATGCTGTTGCCTGGGCCGTTGATAACTCACTGAAAAATCCTGCACTTGCCGCTGTCAACGCGGCAATCTTTGAGAAACAGTTGCGCGGTCGCCTTGAGGTAGCGCGGTCACTGGCACTGCCACGCTATCAGGGAATGCAACATGTTAGCGAGGATGCGAAACGCACCTTGCAGCTTGAATCAACGCATGTCAAGAAACTGATGCAAACCGCTTCGTCATTAACCAGCCGTTCTGACAACTTTTTAGCGATGACGGATGGCGGCTATGATTTTGAATTAAACGAATACCAACTACGAACGGTTGAAAAATTAGTGCTGGACTAGTGGAGACATTAAGATGAAAGCAGATGTGGTCATTATCGGCAGTGGGCCAGCAGGAACGGCCACTGCATTGTTCTTGGAACAGCATGGCATTCGGCCCATTATTGTCGAAAAAGAGATGTTTCCCCGCTTCCATATTGGCGAGTCGCTAACGGGCGAATGCGGCAAGGCACTAGGCCAGTTAGGATTTGGCAAGCAAATGACGCAGCACAGCTACTTTGTCAAACGGGGTGTGAATGTCTATTCACCCACAGGCCAAGATGCCTTTCACATTCCCGTGATGGGTCGTGACTCAGCAGGTCTTTATCCTGCATCCACATGGCACGTGCGCCGAAGCGACTTCGACAAGCTGCTGTATGATACCACTATCGAACGTGGGGCTAAACATGTGCGTGGGCAAGCGGTCGCGCCATGTCGCACGGCCGATGGGACAATACATGGTATTTCTGTTCGCACAGAAGATGGCAAGGTGCAAGAGATTGCTGCTAAAGTTGTGGTGGACGCTTCTGGAGCGTCTACCTTTTTGAGCAGTTGCGGTGTGACCAGCAAAAAAGAACGCGGCAACTATACTAATCAGGTCGCTATTTTTTCACACATGGTGGGCGTTGACACCAGTGGCCCAGCGAGTGAAAACACGCTTATCTTCTATCAGAAGAAAAATCACTGGGGCTGGCTTATTCCACTCAATGAAGGTGTCACCAGCATTGGTGTCGTTGTGCCAACTACCTACTTTACGGCTTGTCAGGAAAGCAAACAGGATTTCTTTATGCGCGAAATTCGTGAGCTTAACCCACAATTGGCGAGTCGTACCGCTGACGCGGCTCGTATCGGCGAGGTGCGTGCTGTATCCAACTATTCCTATCATATCAAGCAGTTTGTTGGGGATGGGTTTGTTTGTGTTGGTGATTCACACCGCTTTATTGACCCAATCTTCTCGTTTGGCCTGCATTTTAGCGTGGCTGAAGGGCGGATGGCCGCGCAAGCAATTGCCCAGCATCTTGATAGTCCAAGCGCATCAAGCCCGTTTGCAGAGTACCAAATGAGGGCAGAATCTGGGCAAGATGTCATTCAAGCGTTGATTGATGCGTTTTGGAACCATCCATTAGGATTTGGCTATTTAGCCCACGTCCAACACGTTGAAGACATGATTGATTTATTTGCCGGCCGTATTTACTTAGACAAACCCTCAGCCGGCTTATTGGCAATACGCACACTTGCCGCCAAGAAAAGCAGCACCGTTGCTTAATAACACAAAGGATTTTTCATGAGTACCACCGCTATTGTAGAAAAATTGAAAGCGTATGTTGTTGAAACGTTTCTGTATGATCGTGAGGATGTTGTTCTAACGGCCGATCTTGCCCTGTTTGAAGAACGCATCATTGACTCTATGGGGATTTTTCGTCTTGTTACCTTCATGAATGAGGCGTTTGAGATTGTTATTCAGCCCGATGAGATCGTCCTCGAAAACTTTGGCACGATTGCCGATATGACGCGGCTAGTAGCCGAGCATTTGCCAAAAGGAAGTTAAACAAGCGGCTTTGGTTGAGCCGCTTTAAAAACTTAAAGTTTTAGGACAGATGCATATGGAAAACACGACATTCTCAACGCTAGCACCAGCCCTAAATGTAGAGCTGTATACACAGTGGTATGAATTGCGTAAAAATGCATCCACGATGTCAACCAACCAAAATCTGTGGTTCGCCGATTTTGTACCCGAATTGGCGAATCATAGGTTCTCTCTCGGAAAAACAGATTTTTCGGTGTTAAGCATTGGTACGGGTGAAGGCGATAATGATCTACTTTGGGCAAATAAGCTTGCACAACATTTTTCTTCCGTCTATTACCATGCTGTTGAGCCGAATGCACTACATGTTCAATTGCTGCAAGAAAGGATTCAAAAGCGACCCTTTTCAAACGTCTCTTTTTCAATAAATCCAGTTCGGTTTGAGACATTTACAACCAAAGAAAAGTTTGACCTCATCCATTTTGTACACTGCATTCATCTGCTAGAAGATCCCATCGCTTCTGTTCGACATGCCCAAACCATGTTGGACTCCAGCGGCCATATCCTCGTTATCCAACAGTCAGAAGAAGGCGTGCCTCGTTTGCATCAACAGTTTTTGCCCTCGTTAATAGGGCAAGTCGAGCGGAGCCTCTCGGCGCAGCAATTGTGTGAGCGATTGCAAAATGCCAGTGTGCCTCATACCGTTGAATGGCTCGATGCCCGGTTAAATGTTACCGAATGTATCCAGCAAACAGAAACGGGTCTTAGCCTACTCAGTTTCATGATGAGCTGTGACCTTCGTGGGCTGCCAGGCCACAAACTGAATCCTTTGTTCAAAGAACTCGAAAACATGGCTACCGTTGGCACTGACGGTCTGTTTTGGTTACATGAGCCTGTTGGGCTGATTAAAATCATGGCTTGATGGGGCAATTATGAAGTCTCAACCCGG
>JAGQGA010000181.1 GCA_020432595.1 Anaerolineales bacterium
GGTGCGGTGGTCGAGGTTTCGTGAAGGAACTCAAAGGTGTCACCAATTTTTATTTCACGGCCGGCTTCGTTGTCGCTGTCGTAGACATAGACGCGGAAGCGGGCAGCCTGCCGCTTGATCCGCTTTTGGCTGTCGCGGAACTGCTCAACCGGCTTTTCTTGCCCGTTCACATCATATTCGGTTGGGAGTTGGCCGGGGCTTTCGGGGGCCAGGTAAAAATCGGTGTCGCTATTGCCCAAACGGGCAATGCCAATGGCGGGGTGGATTTTAAAAACAGTCATAGGATTGCCTTTTAAAAATAGGACACGGACGAACACGGACGAACACGGATGTCTTTGCATTGTTTCCGCCGCGTTATCGTCTGCTGTGTCTGCTTAGTCTATGAGGTTGAGCGAAACGCCGTCAAGGTAGAGGGCGTTTTCGCTGGGCTGCCCGTCAATGCCTAAAACAACGAGGTGGAGCGAGAGTTCGGTTTGGCCGAGGCTGGCGAGGTATTTGACGGCATCGGTGGCATCAAGGCGGGCGTTGCGGGGTTCATGGTGGTGTAACGGCCGTTTATCAAACCGTCGGCTACGCGGCAAAGGCAAATCACAGTGGCCCGGGCCACCATAGCAACTGCCGCCAAAGGTCATAAACTCGCCCACAAAATGGGGGTTGTTTTCCATAGGTGTGGCTTCATTGGCATCGGGCGTGTTGAGAAAGACCCGAATGCTGGCGTTGTTGGCGACGCGCTGGATGCGGTGCAGCCGCACTTCGGCACGACTGTTGGGGTTGTGCTGGAAGTCGGTGAGGGCGGGGGGGGAAACGGCCGTTTTTTCCGAATGAAACCGCACCATGGGTAGCTCGCTGACCGTGGGGAAGAAGGCTGAATCTTTGATGTACTCATACCCCAATTTTCGCGTGCTCAACGCCTCGCGTACCGATAGCGACCACGGTGGCAAAATGCCGTCTAGCTCCTCGGGGTTGACATTGGGGTTTTTCTTTTGCCATAGCGCCCAAATGCGGTCTACATTGCAATGATGCGCCCAGAAAATCGGATCATATGCCGTTACCCGGTTATCGGTCATGTCGCCAGTGGGTGGATTTTCCTGGCTTTGCGGATTGCTGTTCTTCACATAGAAGGGGTTGCTGCCGCCAGCAAAGTTGTGCATACCGTTGTGAACCTTCTCCAGCTTGCCAAAATGGTGGTCATCATCTGGCCCACCGCCAAAGGTTGCGAAGTCGGTGATGGCGAGAATGTTGTCTACATCCTGCGAACGGGGGTATTGCGTGGGGCGTTGGGCAATAGCTCCCGGCCAGCGGTTGGCGTGCCACAGAGCATTCACGCGGCGCAGCTCTTTGTAAATCGCCCGGATTTTATCGCTGTATTGGTAATCGTTGCTGCCCAGGGGCACCACTTCATAGTTGACCTTTGTTTTTGCCAGCAAACGTGCCCCAGAGTTGAAAGATTGCCCGACAATCTTTTTGAGGCTGTTGACCTCGCTGGTGGAAAAAATTTGCAGGGCGGTCAGGTTTTCAATGGCCTGTTCGTCAAGCCAGCAGCGATACGCTTCCGGGATGATGCCTAGATCAAGCTGGGCGGTGTTGTAGGTTTTGGCGTTGTCTTCGGCATAGGCCGTCCAGTCCCAATAGGGAAGGGTGATGAGCGGGTCAAAATCTTGCAGCATTTGCTCAAAAAAGTAGAGGTAAAGACGGTGCCAGGGAAGAAAATGTTCCCAGCCGTGTTGGCAGGAGTCGGTGTGGATGCGTGCCCAATACCCCCAACTGCGTTCGTCCTGGCGGTAGGGATCATATTGGTGCATACAGGTGATGGCGCGGCGCAGGCCGTTTCGCTCTGTGTCGTTGAGGCAGCGCACATCTTTGCGAACTTTGAGACCGCCTACCTGTTCACGAATGGCGTTGGTGTGTTCGTCGGAGCGGGCGTGCTGGGCGGCTCCAAAGGACAGGTCGCGCAGTTTATTGGATAGGACGGTGATCTGGCTTTTGGGTGCTTCTGCCTCTGTTTCGGGGCAGCCGTCGTCAATCCAGGCGGCGATGAAGTTGATGTTTTCGGCGGAAACCGGCTGTTTGGCCTGCCACAACAAGGGTGGGAATTGGCTGCCGTCGAAGGGAGCTTGCCCGCGTAGCCCTTTGATGAGGCCGGATTGCTCGCTGCGCTGGCTGCCAGCGGGGGCGAATTGCTGCTGTTTACCGCCGGAGGGCCAACAGTTGGGAGAAACGGCCGTTTCTTCCCCACTTTCCCCACTTTCTGCCTCACCACCCCCACAGCCACACGAACTGCCGCAGCCACAGCCACAATTAACGGCCGTTTGCGACTGCTTGCCACCAGCCGGGGCAATCATCCGCTGCCCATAAATTTCCAACGCCAAAAATTCAGCCAGCGGCCGCCGCCAGAAAGAGCCATACCCCTGGTACAAATGGTCAGAAATAGTCTCCCCTTGCGCTTCATCCAATATGTGTTTGACAGTTTCATAACGCGAACGTTTTGTATTTGCCATGTTATGTTCCTTTGGAAACAGGATGCAGATTTACCTGATTTGCCTGATCAGTACCTTAACGATGAAATTTTTGTATACAAAACAAGAAGTGACACAGAGTTACACAGAGATAAGGAAGAGTTTCACAGAGGAAGCGAGACAAGCAACTCCTTTCTCTCTGTGCTTCTCTGTATCTTCTCTGTGAACCTCTGTGTAACGTTTTTGGGTTTGGCCTGTCCAGGTTAGAAAGATCAGGTAAATCTGCGTCCCATTTCCATTCATAAATTATCCAGTTTCCGTGGGTGGCTCAACAACAAAGCCGGGGTAAACCTGGCCGGTGGTGTTGGGATCAACCATCGTCAAACTCTGGCGATAAAATGCCTGCAGGTTGGCGCGGTAGTTTTCCGGGTCATCAGAAACAGCATAGAGCTGGTTGACCTCTTCCACGGTAGCATCATCGCTGATGACGGCATCGTGAGGAACATAGTTGCTGCGCTCGGCGACAAAAGTTGTTTCTACTGGTGTCATCATGCCGTTGTCTTCATGCAGCAGCAGGTGGCAGTGGTTGACATAGATCCCGGCAAAGTCGAGGAAGCGGGAGCGGAAGACAATGCGCCCGCCGTGACGGGGAATCCAAACGGTGTCTTGCCAGCGCGGTTTGTCGAGAATATTGACGAGATTGCCGTCATTGTCGGGGATTTCAATTCGCATCACCCAAAACGGGTTGGTGTGCATGTGGAAGGGGTGGTCAACGCCACGGGTGACAATGCGGAAATGGTTATTTTCAACAAACCGCTGATGCCCTTCGCCCCGTGATAGCGCATAGGCGATGTAATGGTCTTTGTTGCTGCCGTCAGAATTTGTGCCGTAATATTCGTTGCGATCATCACCCCAGAGGGTAATGCCACCGTTATACAGTGCCCACTCTTCGGCGCTACCAACAAAGATGATGGGGCGGGCGGGGTCAACGGGGTTAAATTTGCGCGGCGACGGCCGTTTATCTCCTTCGGCAAAGCGCATGTCAAACTGGTTGTTGATTGACATGGTGCGGGTGTTGGGGGGCATGAGGACGTTGAATTTCTGGCTGCTGGGTTGGGCGTAGATGAGGTTTTCCAGGTTGCCCTTGTCCTCGGCAATGAACTTTTGGAAATTAACGGCCGTTTCCTCCCCACTCAACTCCGCATCCGTTGTCACCAGCGGAAACCCTTCCGCCCCCCAACCCGAATACAAAATCGTCCGTGTGCGATATGTTCCCGCTTTTACATCCTGTGAAAACGCTTCCACCTCCATCGTTTGCTGCCCACCCACGGCAAAGGTATGCATTCCCACTTCAGCACTATCATTTGGCACCATCACCTCATCAGCTGCAATGGGCATCAGGTAAGGTGGCACATCAACGTTGTCCAGCGCACCCTGCACCACGTTCATGACATTAACAGCCTCAATTTGTGGTGGTGCCGGGTCAAGCTGGTACGGATTTTTTTTCACAACCACATATGCCACAATGATATGCTGCGGCCAGCTTACCAAGTCCTTGGTTCCTTGTTGTACCGCTTGCTGAAGTCTTTGCTGATAGGTGTCGGCGTGCAAAACGGCCGCTTTTGCCACCACCGTATAGATCGTATCATCCGTCGCCGGAGCCTGGAAAAAGAGGTCAGCGCGGTTGGCCGGAGCCATGTACACCTCATTTGGCCGCACATAACAATCCTTAATGTTCTCTGCCATAAAACATTCATGGATGTTTTCTAGCATTGAGGCATTTTCATCATTCCCCAGTGGCTTTGCTAGGGGATAATTAGTCGCCGCCGCTGGGTTTTGCTTAGCCAGATCGCGCACAACATACCGGGCATTTTGACTATCTCCCTCTACAAAAGTAACGCCGTCCATTGCCATTTGGTACAACTGTATCTTGGCATCCTCAATGTCTTGCAAGGTCATCGGTGTCAGCGAACCATCTTGTTCCACCCGTTGCAGCAGGTTGTTGTCTGTGACATATTGCCCTTTCAACACCATAAAATGCTTGTAACCACGGCCATCCACACTGCCATTAATGACGCGCCACCGTTCCACTGCCCCCGGCCGCATTAAAATGATGCGCGGTGTGCTGGAACCATTAATGGCTGGAGTTACGTCAGGACGCAGGACATTCTTCTTTTGTGGCTGATTTGTGGGCGCGTCCAAGTCGCCCGCCCGGCCGCCTTGGAATACGCGCTGCATAAACATAAGCCGTTCCCGATAATCGTTGGGGCCTGTTTTGGCATCCAAATTTGGCACCAACTGGGTATCCGCCCCAAACGCCGTGTTGATTGCTTCATCCACATCCCCTTCCACAACCAAAAACCCCGCCATACCGCTGGATACCTGATCGTGCGTAGCACCATGTGAATGGGGATGATACCAATGGGTGCCGGGTGGGTGCGGCTGCTTGGCATCACCCATCACATTGCCAATACGAAACTCGTAGTCACCTTGCCCTACTTGTTCATTGGGGTTGAGAAATAGGCAGTTGGGGTCATTGCTGGCCTGGCGGCGGCGCAAGTCGGCTTGCGGCATAATCCGCAAGATGATGTTGTCGGAGTGGGTGCCATCGGGGTTGCGGCCGGGGCGAACATGCAGCCCGTGGGTGTGCAAGTTGGTGACACGCGCCGAGTGCTGACCATTTACATGTTCTTCTAAGCACCAATCATGGCGATAGTTGCCTCTGTCCTGGGCAATTTTTTGCACTTGCGCGGCGGTCAGCCCTTCGACAAGTTCCGCGTTGTCGGGGAATTCCTTGATATAGCTTTCGCCAAAATTGGCACCAAGGAAGTTGCGTAATTTAACAAAGAGCGTCTCATTGCCACCCATGCGGATCGTGGGGCCGGGGGTGATGCCGCCGTAGCTGAACAAAGCGGCATCGGGATTGCCAAAACCAATGGTGGCACCGGGATTTTCATTTTCCACAAAGTTGAGGTTAAGCTGCTGCCCCGGCCAATCGCTGGGTCGCCATACCCAGGGTTCAATCCAGGTTTCAAAAAGCTGGTCGCTGGTTAGGTCAATGGGGGTGGTCGTGGGTGGTGGGGTCGCTTTGGCACCGCCCCCGCTACCAGCCTGGTTGCCGCCTCCTCCCCCGCTGCCGCTGCCGGATTGGGCGGCTGGGGCGGCGGTAATGTCGCTGGCTCTGTTGGTAAGGCTGGCAACGCCGGCCGTGCCGAGTAGAGCAGCACCGGCGATGGCACCTTGGATGAAGCCGCGACGGGTGATGGTTGGCTTAACGGCCGTTTCCTGTTGCTGTGTATCCTGGGGATCAGACATGGTTTCCTCCTGTATGTCTTAGCCTAATGAAAACATTAACAGCCTTCCCAAGGAGATGCGTCAGCGATTAGACACATCTGATGGCAAGGTTATATTGTGTGAGCGGTGGTTGTGGTCTTGAATGGCAGGATAGAGGGCATAGAGCCAAGACGGATGTGGACGGTAGGTATTTTGCTGTAGTATAGGCCACTAACGTGACCAAAACGTGACCACCGTCAGCGGCAACTCCCCAAATGTGGTTAAGAGGATTAGACGATAGCGATGAATGTGGTTGTGGGCAATCGTTTAGGAGATATGTCCTATGAATTTTGAAAAAAAAAGAGCGAGTTTTGGAACTCGCTCTTTCTCATTGCGTTAAAAAAGGTTCGCTATATCTTGCCGCTTGTTAGAGCCATCTTCACTTCGGCAATGGCGCGGGTGACTTCAATTTCACGGGGGCAGGCGTTGCTACAGTTGAAGTTGGTGCGGCAGCGCCACACGCCAAAGGTGTCGCCCACCACTTCCAGCCGTTCCTCAAATGCCTCATCGCGGGTGTCAAAGATAAAACGGTGGGCTTGCACAATGGCGGCCGGCCCGATGTATTTCTCATTAGCCCAAAAGCTGGGGCAGGAGGAGGTGCAGGCGGCGCAAAGGATACACTTGGTGGTGTCGTCAAAGCGGGCGCGGTCTTCCTGGCTTTGCAGCCGTTCACGGCCGTTGGCCGGTAAGGGGTTGTCGTTGACAAAGTAGGGCATGACGGAACGGTAGTGGTCGAAAAACGGTTCCATATCAACCACCAAATCCTTGATGATTTGCATCCCCAAAATTGGCTCAACCTGAATCCTGGCGTAGTTGTTATCCTTGGTTAACCGTGTTACCAGCGTTTTGCACGCCAGCATGTTGGCACCGTTAATTCGCAGGGCATCTGACCCACATACACCGTGGGCACAAGAGCGACGCAAAGTTAAGGTGCCGTCTTGCTCCCATTTGATACGGTGGAGCAAATCTAACACGGTATCGGTGGCACGCACTTTTTCCAAAGTGTATTCACCCCACCACGGCTTTTGGTCTTTTTCCGGGTTAAAGCGACGGACTCGCAAATCTACTTTCATAATCTTTTTCCCTGAAAATAAGAGGTTCTGTCTTGAAGAACCCTCTATTTTTAATAGACACGCTCTTTTGGCTGGTAACGGCCGATCACAACGGGTTTATAGTCAAGACGCAGCTTGCCGTTTTCGGAGAAGCAGAGGGTGTGCTTCAGCCAATCCACGTCGTTGCGTTTGGGATAGTCGTCGCGGGCGTGTCCACCTCGGCTTTCGGTGCGGTTTAGGGCAGAAACGGCCGTTATCTCCGCCAACTCCAGCAAACACCCCAACTCCCACGCCTCCAACAAATCCGTGTTGAACCGCGCCCCCTTATCATCAATTTGAATATTCCGGTTATATTCCGCCCGCAGCAGCCGCAAATCGTCCACTGCCTTGCTAATCGTCTCATCTGTGCGGAATACCCCCACATTATCCGTCATCGTCTTCTGCATCTGCTTGCGCAGCTCATACGGCTTCGCCCCACCACTCCCATTGCGAATCCGGTCAAACTCAGCCATCACCTCATCCACCGGATTCTTTGGCAGCGGCAGCTTCTCCGCTTCTTTACAATATTGCGCCATGTGGACACCCGAACGGCGGCCAAACACCACCAAATCAACCAAGGAATTGGTTCCCAACCGGTTTGCCCCATGCACCGACACGCAGGCACATTCCCCGGCTGCATACAGCCCCGCCAGCACCTTGTTGTTCTGATCCAGCACCACACGGCCGTCAACATCCGTAGGAATGCCACCCATGGCATAGTGCGCCGTTGGCTGAATGGGCATTGGCTCTTTCACCGGGTCAACCCCCAAATAGGTGCGCGTAAAATCGGCAATATCCGGCAGCTTGGCCTCAACATATTCACGGGTAATGCGGCGTGATTCTCCCGCCTCAGCTAAATATTTGTTCACCGTTTCCGGGGTAATATCCAAATGGACATAATTCTCCCCGTTAATGCCTCGGCCGGCTTGAATTTCCAAAAAGATAGCTCGGCTTACCACATCACGGCTTGCCAAATCCTTAATGCTGGGAGCATATTTCTCCATGAAACGCTCCCCCTTGCTGTTGAGCAACACGCCACCTTCGCCGCGTACCCCTTCCGTAATCAAAATACCTAAGCGATAGATACCCGTGGGGTGGAACTGGAAGAACTCCATATCTTCCATAGGAATGTTGCGCCGTACACAGATGGCCGCTCCATCCCCGGTCAGCGAATGGGCATTGGAGGTAACTTCCCAGCAGCGACCCCAGCCACCTGTGGCAAACAACACGGCCTTGCTGTGAAAGACATGAAAATCGCCCGTGCTAATTTCCACCGCCACCACGCCGCGCACCGTGTCACCCACACGAATCAGATCAACCACATGGAATTCATCAAAAAAGTTGACCTTGTTCTTAATGCACTGCTGGTAAAGCGTTTGCAAAATCATGTGGCCGGTGCGGTCGGCGGCGTGGCAAGCACGCTGCACCGGTTTGCCCGTTTCGTTGTTGGTGTGGCCGCCAAAACGCCGCTGCGAGATTTTACCGTTGGGGAATCGGTCAAAAGGTAGCCCCATATGCTCCAACTCGATAACCGTGTCAATGGCTTCCTTGCAAAGCACATCAACAGCGTCTTGGTCAGCCAAATAATCCGACCCCTTTACGGTGTCATAGGCGTGCCATTCCCACCTGTCTTCTTCAATATTGCCCAGCGCGGCCCCAATGCCACCCTGTGCTGCCCCCGTGTGCGAACGGGTGGGGTAGAGTTTGGAAATAACGGCCACGTTGACTTCACGGCTGGCGTAAAGAGCCGCCATCAGACCAGCACCCCCTGCGCCAACGATGATTGCATCAAAAGAATGTGTTTTAACTTCTGCCATTATAGGCTCCTAGCGAGTATAGTCATTTCTGTACCCGATATGTTTATTGCAAGCAACTTTACAGATGTTCCTTGAAAACGTTAACGAAAAAGACTCGTCATTCCCGCAAAAGCGGGAATCAAGGCTAATGCTCAAGATGGATACCCGCCTATGCGGGTATGACAATCTGTCTAGTTACTATTGAAATTTGGATGCGTCGAAGAGTGCCATGCCAATGGTGGCCCAAATAACGGTGGCAACCACAAACAGCGCCAGCAGCCGGTTGACCAGCTTGACGGTGGTGGGGTTGTGGATGTAATCTTCCAAAATGTTGCGCAGGCCGTTGATGCCGTGGGGGATTGCCAGCCACAGGAGCAAAATGTCGTAGACTTTCCACCCCCAGGAGTTCCACTGGGCGGCCACGAATTCGATGGTGAGGTTGGCGGAACTGTTGAGT
>JAGQGA010000182.1:0-3192 GCA_020432595.1 Anaerolineales bacterium
CACCCGCCGCAGCGGCAGCCGCAGAGCGCGGAAGTTAAAGACATTCATCTTCTCCAGCAAGATCAACCCCGTAAACGCCATCGTCTGTGCCACAATCAGCGGGTAGCCCGCATTAAGATAGCGATAGAACAGCCACAGCGTTGCCAACCCCATGTAACCGCCCAGCAGCGCAATCGTACCCAGGCCGAAGCGGGACAAAATCGCCGCCTGCGGGTCACGCGGTGGGCGTTCCATGATGTCTTTTTCGGCTGGTTCCAGCCCCAGGGCAACGGCCGTTACCCCATCCGTCACCAAATTCATCCACAAAATCTGCACCGGCATCAGCACCAGCGGCCCGCCCACCAAAATATTGCCCAAAATTGCCACAATTTCGGCCGTGTTGGAGCTGAGCAGGTAGCGGACAAACTTTTGAATGTTGTCATACTGCCGCCGTCCTTCTTCAATGGCACCAATAATCGAGGCAAAGTTGTCGTCGGTCAGCACCATGTCAGCCGCGCCCCGCGCCACTTCGGTGCCGCGCAGCCCCATCGCAATGCCAATATCAGCCTTCTTCAGTGCCGGGGCATCATTCACACCATCGCCAGTCATGCCCACCACGTGCCCCATGCCTTGCAGCAGCGTTACCAGCCGCAGCTTGTGGGCGGGGGTGGCGCGGGCAAAGACCGTGCCATTGTGTAGCTGCGGCTTGAGCGTGTCGTCGTCCATCGCTTCCAGTTCGCTGCCGGTGATGGTGTTTGTGACTGGTAGCCCAACCCGCTCGGCAATGGAAACGGCCGTTTCCGCCGCATCCCCCGTAATCATCATCACCCCAATCCCGGCACTGTGGGCCATTTGAATGGCTGCTGGCACTTCCGGTCGCGGCGGGTCAATGATGCCCACTACCCCCAACAACGTCAGATCGTTTTCCACGGCTTCCTCATCAAACGGGATTCCCTGTGGCAGCGTCCGCCGCGCCATTGCCAGCGTCCGCAGCCCTTGCCGCGCCAAATCTTGGTAAGCATCCTGGATGATTGGGTAGTCGGCGGGGATTAACGGCCGTTCTTCCCCCCCATCCAGCACCCGCGTACACCGCGACAACATCACCTCTGGTGCCCCTTTGGCGTGTGCCACCAACCCCTCCGGCTGCCGCAGCACCACCGTCATCCGCTTGCGCTGCGAATCAAAGGGGAATTCAGCCACCTTCTCCGGCGCAGAAGCGGGTAGCCATGCCTTGTAGGCTACCGTGATCAACGCTGCCTCGGTCGGGTTGCCAAGCTGGTGCCAGCCATCGGCTTCCTTATTAATACGGGCGTTGTTGCACCACAGTCCGGTCTCCAGCAGTTGAATCAGGTCAAGCCGCTGTTTGTAGTTGAGCTTGTGGCCGTCGGCGGTAAAATGGCCGGCCGGGTCATACCCCACCCCCGTCACCGCCACCGCCCCGTCAGGGAGCCAAATTTGCTGTACCGTCATTTCATTTTGCGTCAGCGTCCCCGTTTTGTCGGTACAAATGAGGGTGGTAGAACCGAGCGTTTCAGCCGCCTGTAGCCGCCGCAGCAGGGCGCGACGGCGCACCATCGCCCGAATCCCCAGCGCTAACGTCAAAGTAACAACGGCGGGCAGCCCTTCGGGAACGGCCGCCACCGCCAGCGACACGCCGGTGAGAAACATATCGAGCAGCGGTTTGCCGGTCAGCCAGCCGAGTAGCGAAACCAGCACGGAAATACCAATGGCGATAATGGCAAGCTGTTTGCCCAGCACGGCAAGCTGACGCTGTAGCGGCGATGCCTCTTCCTGCACGGTTTGGGTCATTTGGGCAATGCGGCCAAATTCGGTGTCCATGCCGGTGGCAACGACAACACCGCGCCCGTGACCGTTGGTAACGGCCGTTCCCATCCAGGCAATAGACGGCCGTTCCGCCAGCGGCGCATCCAACGCCACCGATTCTGCCCCCTTATTCACCGGCACCGACTCGCCCGTCAGCGAGGATTCGTCAATTTTCAGGTCAAAAGTTCGCGCCAGACGCACATCGGCCGGCACGCGGTCGCCAATGGTCAGCAGCACCATATCGCCGGGAACCAACTCATCGGCGTTGATTTCCCGTTCGTGACCACCGCGCACCACACGGCAGCGGGGAGAAAGCATCTGCTGCAACGCTTCAATGGCTTGCTCGGCTTTCCATTCTTGCACAAACCCCAGCACACCGTTGAGCAGCATGATGGCAACGATAGCAATAGCATCTACCATTTCCCCCAACACGGCGGAAATGATGGCCGCGATAAAGAGGATAAAAATCAACACATCTACAAATTGCCGCCCCAGGACGACGTACCACGGGGTGCGCTGGCTGGCTTGTAGGGTGTTGGGGCCGTATTGTTCCTGGCGTTGGGAAACGGCCGTTTCTGCCAAACCATCCTCCAAATCAGTGCCCAGCCGCGCCGCAACATAGGCTGACGGCAACGCATGGTAGGCATCGTCCGGCATCCCTGACTCTATTGCTCCACTATCTGTTTTTTCTTCTGGTGGGTCTGGCTCCTCCCACCGTTCATAGTCGGTTGCTTTGATTGCTGTAACCATTTTTTCATTGTCCCTGCTGAACAAGGGATGACAACAACCGCTTGGCAAACTGTTGTTTGCAAACGGCCGTTAACCATCCCTTGCTCCTACTGAACAGAATATTACTTACAGCATACCCGCTCCACTCCCAGTCCTATAGACCCATCCCGCATTATTTCCAGGTGATCTTTGTCACGTTTTTGCCAAATATCGCTTTTGATACTTCTAAAGCCTGTGTACAAAAGTATGTTACCGGGTACTATCGCGCCAAAAAATAGACAACAGCAAATGCCACTACCCCGATCACCAAGGCCACAATGGCAACAATGCGGGATTGCCGTGTGAGTGCCAATTCCGCTTCCGTTGGCGGGCGAATTTCATCGGCGTGCTGTTTTTCTAACCCCGAACCAATCGCCACCCCAATGGCTACGCCCATGCCAACGCCGATAGCAATATTGCCCAGTGCGACCCCTAGCCCAGCTCCAATTGCCATGCCAATGCCAAGCCCTTGCCCCATCCAATGCCCTTCTGGGTATCCGGGGTGTTCTTTGCGTATCTCAGCCTGCTTCCTGACCTTGATAACGGCAAAGATAAGCAAGGCCAACGCAATAGCAACCACGACCCCCGTGAGTAAAATCCAAGTTTGCATGTTCATTACCT
>JAGQGA010000182.1:3290-9089 GCA_020432595.1 Anaerolineales bacterium
AAATTTGGTTGCTAGGGGCTGGTTGCTGGTGCATCACACCGCTTCATACCAACCACTAACCACCAACTACTACCTGTTCCATCATTGTATCATAGATAATGAACCCCTCGCTGGTTGCATCCAGTTGTTCCAACAAAATGCCGTGACGGTTCCAAACGGCCGTTTTTCCCCCACCCACAAAATCATCCGACGGTCCCACATTGTTCGCCATCAACACCGGCATCCCATACTGCTGGGCAATCTCCACCAGCCGCTCTTCCGCCTTCACCACCCCGGCAGCCGATTTGGAGACGCTGGCAACATAAACCCCTGCCCCATACTGGTGTGCCGTTTGAGCGTGGGCGGGAATGGAAAGTTCGTAACAAATGGCGAGAGCGAGGGGAGAAACGGCCGTTTGCAGCACGGGAAACCCCTCCCCCGGCACAAAAAACGGCACCTCATCGGCGTGCAAATACTGCTTGCCATACGTCCGACGCGGCTGCTGCGGCTGAAAAAGTGCCATAGCAATCGCCACCCCCGCCCCGGTTTGCAGCGGTAGCCCCGCCCCAATAGTCACCCCCCGCCCATCGCTCAACGCTTGCAGCCCGTCCAGCCGCGAATCATCCACCCCCATTGCCAACTCCGCCGCCAGCGTCGGCTCATATCCCGTCAGCGACAGCTCCGGAAAAACAACCATCGCCGCCCCCTTGTCCACCGCCAACGCCACAAACCGCTCATGCGCCGCCACATTTTGCGCCACATCCCCCTTCACCGGCCACGTCTGCACCACGCAAATCTTCATGATGTGTTCCTATAAGAATAGGACACAGATTTACCTGATTTTCCCGATCTTTTTTAATCAGGAAAATCAGGTAAATCTGCGTCCCATTGCTTTTATTTCTTTAGCCCTTGCTTCGCTTTGTCGCCGCCTTCGCCACATTTTCCGCCACCCGAAAGACCACAATTCGGCGAATGAGGTCATAGGGCATGGGTTGATCGAGCGGAAACTGCACCGACCCTTTCCCCTGTTTGTAAACAGATAGCTCCTCCTTAAACGCTTCAATCCCCGTTGGCACCGGGTAAAAGCCAATGTGGTTTTTATAACCGGCAAAGTGAACCAAATTGCCGTGCAGCTTAAAGGTCGGCATCTGGTAGCTGATAGCCTCGGTTGCTTCTGGTGCAGCTTCCCGAACGGTCGCCCGAATGGTTTGCAAAATTTCCTGTACGGCCGGCGGGAAGTCGGCAATATAGTCGTCTATTGTCTTGGAACTGGTTTTCATCTTGTCTTATGTCTCCCAATCTGCTCTTTACAAATTTCACTGATTTTGTTCAAGCTGGGTCTGAGCTTGGGCAGCCCAATCGCTACCCGGGGCGAGGGTGATGATTTGGCTGAACATTTCCCGCGCAACGGCCGTTTCTCCCAAATGGTCATAAATCAGCCCCAGGTCATAGAGGGCGGGCAGGTAGTCGGGCTGCTGGGAAACGCCCGTTTGTAGCACCACCACCGCCTCCTCCAATCGCCCTGCATTCCCCAACGCCGTCCCCAGGCTGGTATACGCTTCCAAAAGCTGCGGGTTGTGGGCAATCGCCTGCTCATACGCCCCAATCGCTTCCTCTAAACGCCCCTGCGTTTGATACAAGTTGCCCAGCCCGTGGTGCGCCAATGCCAGCGCCGGGTCTGCTTGCAGCGCAGCTTGGAAAGCGGCTTCAGCGGCGGCCAGCTCCCCCCGTTTTTGCTGCGTCACGGCCAAATTGTAATCTGCTTCGGCAAAGGTGGGGTTGAGGGAAACGGCCGTTTCAAACGCTCCCACTGCTTCCTCCAACCGCTCCTGCTGGCTCAACGCCAACCCCAGGCTGTTGTGCAGGTCGGCGGCATCGGGAACCAGCGCCACCGCCTCGCGGAAGGCGGCTTCGGCGGCAGCAAAATCGCCTACTTCAAAGGCGGCCAGCCCGGTGGCGTAAACGGCGTTGGGGTCAATGGGGGAAGTGGGGGTGGCAGGAACGGCCGTTGGCGTGGGTGTTTGCACCAGCGGCGTACCCGCCACAATGTCAGCCGGGTCGGTGTTTGCCAGCGTGGTAAACGCCAGCACCGTCACCGCCAGCGGCAGTGCCAGCATCACCAGCAAACCAAGAAGGAGAGAGCGATTTTCAAAAACCATAGTGGAGGACAGGACGCTGATTGGCCTGGTCAAAAGGAGATTGGAGACTCAGCAATCTCCAATCTCCGCATCAATCAGGGAAATCAGGCAAATCAGCGTCCCATTTCTTACGTAGACCCGCGAGAACGCTGGCGTGACCCTGTTACTTTAACGGGGGCAATCAGCGGCAGGGTAACAGCGAACCCGATGAGAAGCAGAAGCAGCCACAGCCCGGTTTGTCGCCAAAGCTGTTGCCAAACGGCCGTTTTTTCGCCCATCTTCGCCGCCCTTTCCACCTGCGCCGGAGCCGCCACCGCTACCGTGCGTTCCTCGCTCACTAGCCGCGCTTCAAATTGCATTTCTGGTTGGGTGGTTGTGGCTGCCGAAACGGCCGGCCGCGCCAGCAGCATATACCCCGCCATCAAGTTGGCCAAGATGGGCAGCAGCACCATCAGCCAGATCACTCTTTTTTTGTTCATGTTATAGCTCCCTAATAAAAGACGGAGGACGAAAGACGGAGGACGGAAAAACACACCGTTGTCGGTCGTCTATCGTCCGTCATCCGCCTTCTTACTTCGCCCCAACCAAATTCCGATCCAGCGACCCCATCAGCGTAGAGAGGCCATTGTTGATCGTGCCCGTTTGTAACTGTACCAAGTAGGCATAATGCCCATTTTGCGCCAGTAGCTCCTCGTGCCGACCCGTTTCCACCACCCGTCCCTTGTCCATCACCACAATTTGGTCAGCGTCGCGGATGGTGGACAGGCGGTGGGCAATGATAAAGGTGGTGCGCCCCTGCATCAGCCGATCCAACGCGCCCATCACCAAATCTTCCGACTCGGCATCTAGGGCGGCGGTTGGTTCGTCCAAAATGAGGATGGGGGCATCGCGCAGCAGGGCGCGGGCGATAGCGATCCGCTGCCGCTGCCCGCCGGAAAGGGTGCCACCCCGTTCCCCCACTACCGTGTCGTAGCCGTTGGGCAACTGCTGGATAAAGCCGTGGGCGTTGGCGGCTTTGGCAGCGGCTACAATCTCGTCATCGGTGGCTTCCGGTCGGCCGTAAGCGATGTTTTGCCGAATAGACGTGGCAAACAGCACCGACTCCTGCGGCACAATGCCAAATTGCTGCCGCAAATCTTCCAGCCTGTATTCCCGAATGTCGGCACCGTCCAGCACAATACGGCCGTTGCTAATCTCATAAAAACGGAGCAGCAGGCTTGCCAGGGTGGATTTTCCCGCTCCCGTGCCGCCCACCAGGGCCACCACCTGCCCTGCCTGCACCGTTAAATTAACCCCGCGCAAAATTGGCTTGTCGGGGGCGGTGGGGTAATAAAATTCGACTCCCTTAAACTGGACATTGCCACGAGCGCGACCCAGCGGACGTGGGTTGGCGGTTTCTTCCACCGTGATGGGGGTGTCTAGAATTTTGCCCAGCCGGTCGCCACTGGCCGCTGCTTTTTGCAGCGTCGCCGCCAGCTTGCTAAATTTCCGCAGCGGGCTGTACATATCCTTGAGGTAGCTCATAAAAATGAGCAGTTCGCCGACGGAAAATTGGCCGATGAGCACCTGCGACACCCCATACCAGATGATGGCGGCGGTGCTGGCCGCCTGGACAAAATCAATGATGGGGCTAAAGGAGGCTTCCCAGCGAATGGAGCGCAGCCCGGAGCGAATCCGCTTTTCGCCGTACTCTTCAAACAGTGCCTGCTGGTAATCTTCGCGGCCAAATGCCTTCACTTCGCGGATGGCTCCCAGCGTTTCCAGCGTCAGGTTCATCATCTCCCCTTCCTGTTCGCGGGCTTCGCTGGCGGTGTCGCGGATGTTGCGGCGGAAGGTGATGTAGAGGAAGAGCAGCAGGGGAACGTAAGCGAGGACGATGACGGAGAAACGCCAGTTGACGAAGAGCATGACCCCGGCAAAGCCGAGAAATTTGACGATGTTGATCAACATTTCGCCCATGCTGCCCACCAAAGCCACCATGATTTTGCCTGCGTCTTCGGTGACGCGCTTGAGGACATCGCCCAGGCGGCTTTGGTCGTAGAAGGCGAGGGGGAGCCGCTGGACGTGCTGGAAAACCTGGGTGCGTAGATAGAAGGTGGAGCGTTCCTGAATGAGGCCGCTGAGGTATTCGTAGGCGAAGGAGGTGGCTCCCTGGAAGATGACGATGATGAGGAGGGCGAGGCCAAGAACGGCCGTTAATAACCGCTGATCCGTCCCCACATTCACCAGCAGCCAGTCGCCAACGGGGCCAGTTAACGGCCGTCCGCCAATCACATTGTCAATAATATATTTTACCGGCCACGGAGCGATAATGTCCAGCAATGCCACCAGCACAATCATGATCACCGACAGCACCAGCAGCCCCACATACGGCGTGAGATAGCGCAAATAGCGGGCATCAATGCCGATAAGGGGAATGTAGTTCACGTCTGTCCGTTTTTTGCGTTTGCGTTCTTCGCTCATAAAAGAGGAGATTGGAGATTGGGGATTGGAGATTGTCGCTTCGCTAGTGGCAATCTCCAATCTCCAATCTCTAGTCGTTGTTGATTAGACCAATAACAGCAGCCCGTTAGCAACGGCCGTTTCCGTCCGCATCAGCATCTCATCAAACAAATGCGCCAGACCGGGGCGAGGGGCGATGACGTTGAGCAGTCGGAAATAGGTGGCCGCTTCGTAAAAAGCAACCCGCTCCCAGAACGCTTCGTTCACGGGAACATGCCAACTATAGCTCTCTTTAAACAGTTCGGCATCCTCTGTCAGGGCATAAAAATCGCCCAAATGATCCAACCCCATAAAGTGCATGTGGGCAACAAAGTTAGCGACATCAATGGCGGGGTCGCCCAGTGCCAGCAGGTCAAAATCAATCAGCGTCAGCCGCAGTCCGTCGAACAAAAGCTGGCTGTAGTAGAAGTCGCGGTGGATGGCAACGGCCGTTTCTGGCTCTACCAATGCCTCTGCCCACTGCTCCAACTGCTGCCGTAGCTGGCTCATGAGAGCGCGGGTAAACGGCCGTTCGGCCACCACCGTCGCCTCATACGGCCGCAGTGCCGCTAACTCGTCGGCCAGCGTGTACGGCTTGAGGGCAAACGTTCCTTGTCGCGCCAGTTGTGTTGGCAACTGGCTGTTGTGGAGCTTGGCTAACCCTTCGGCCGAGGCGGGCATAAACGGGTTGAGGTGGGTGGTTTCCACCAGTTCGTTGAGCGTGCGCCCCGCTGCTTTTTCCTGCACCAGCATCCGCATTTTGGGGATGTAGGCCAGCACGCGGGGAACGTGGATGTTGTCGGTGGCGTAGGGGCCAAAGCCGTTGCACCACAGCGCATCTTGCAGGGCAAACAGCCGCTGCCCCCGTTCGTCGCGGAACACTTTGCCGATGATTTCTTGCTCGATGAGGCGGTTGGTTTGGGGAGAACGGCCGTTTAGCCGATAGCCCAACACCGCCCGCCGTCGCGGTTTGTACTTAAACACCTCAATTTGGCTAACCGATTCCACCCGTAAATCAGGCAGTTCGTCGGCCAAACAAGCGGCGGCCAAATCGGGGCGCGTGGCGCGATAGAGCCGCGTCCGCAGCTTGTTGTCAAAAATCGGCAGTGCCACCTCTTTGAGGATTGCAACCGTTGGCTGTGTTGCCGTTGAGGGCGCAACCAACAAATTGACTACGGTGGCCGCATTTTGCGCCCAGGTA
>JAGQGA010000183.1 GCA_020432595.1 Anaerolineales bacterium
CAGCTTCCGGCACTGCAACGGCAGCTTGTCACCATTGCCCGCCAGCCAGACGCAGCCTACATTTTGCGCGTGCCGGGAACGATTGGCACGCTGCTGGCGGGGGCGTTGCGATGGCACAAACGGCCGTTTGCCCTCGAACTCGTCGGCGACCCCCACGACAGCCTTTCCCCCACCGCCCTGCAAACCGGCTGGGCGCGCCCCGTCCGCACCTTTTTTGTCCGCGCCTTGCAGCAGCAGTGTCGCCAGGCCATCGGCGTGGCCTATGTCACCCGCCACACCTTACAGCAACGTTACCCAGCCAGCGGCTTCACCACCACCTACTCCTCTATTGAGCTACCCGACACCCATTTTCAACTGGCGGCACAACTGCGCCAAAACCACCACCCCAGCGACCCCCTGCGGCTGATTTTTGTCGGCAGTTTGGCGCAGCGGTATAAGGGGCTGCATGTGCTGTTGGAGGCATTGCATCAGTGCCGGGGGCAGGGGGTTGATTTTTCACTGGTGGTGCTGGGGGATGGGGGACAGCGGGTGGGGTATGAAGAAACGGCCGTTAAGCTGGGGCTGGCCGACCAGGTGACGTTTCATGGGTTTGTGCCGCAAGGAACGGCCGTTGTCCACCACCTCTGCCGCGCCGACCTCTTCGTCATGCCCTCGCTGATGGAAGGGCTGCCCCGCGCCCTCATCGAAGCGATGGCCTGCGGCTTGCCCGCCATCGGCTCCGCCATTGGCGGCATTCCCGAACTGCTACCGCCAGAAGCGTTGGTTCCGGCCAACAACGCGCCAGCCTTGGCGCAAAAGCTGCTGGCTCTGCACCACAACCGGGCGCAGTTGGTTGCAATGGGCATTGTCAACCGGGCAGTGGCTCAGGAATACCGCGCTGAACGGCTGCAGCAGCGGCGGCAGCAGTTCTATGACCAATTTTTACGTAAGATTCACCCGAATCTTCACCTTTCTTAACACATCTCGATAGGCAATCACCTTATAGTGTGACAGCACCAGGGTCAGATGCCAACCGGGAAAGCCCGCTCGCTGTATGCAGCAGTTGCGCTTGGGGCGGCCAAACAAACCAAAAATAACAAGGATATGATCACGCATTTGACGCTGCCTCGACCTGGCACGCCCACGCGATCAAACAACATTGTGAAAATAGCCCACATCACAACCATTGACATGAGCCTCCACTATCTGCTGTTGGGGCAATTGCAGGCGTTGCAAGCGGCCGGGCATGAGGTGGTTGGCATTTCGGCGGCCGGCCCCCATGTACCCACGCTGACGGCGGCCGGTATTCGCCATATCGCCGTCCCCATGACCCGCACCATTACTCCGCTGGCCGATTTAGGGGCGTTGTGGCAGCTTTACCAAATTTTGCAGCGGGAAAAGCCAACCATTGTCCATACTCATACGCCCAAAGCAAACTTGCTGGGGCAAATTGCGGCTTGGTTAGCCAACGTCCCGGTGCGGGTTTGCACCGCCCACGGCTTTTATTTCACCCCGCGCACGCCGCTGCTCAAACGGTTTTTTTACCAACTGCTGGAATGGGTTCCCGCCAAGCTGACGCAGCGGCTTTTTTTGATCAACCGGGAAGATATGGCAGCCTGTCACGAGTTGGCTCTGTGCAGCCCGCAAAAGACGCGGCTGCTGGCGGGTGGCACGGGGGTGGATTTGCACCAATTTTCGCCAACGCCATCCCCATTGACGCGGCAGGCGGTGGGGCTGCCCGCCACTGGCCCGGTGGTGGGGTTTGTGGGGCGGCTGGTGGCCGAGAAAGGGGTGCGGGAGCTGCTGGCGGCAGCGCGGCTGGTACGGCAGCGGGTGCCAGATGTCACCTTCCTGCTGGTGGGGCCGGTTGACCAAGAGAAACCGGATGCGCTGACCCCGGAAACGGCCGTTTCCTATGGCGTAGCCGACTGCACCGTGTTCACCGGCAGCCGCTCCGATTTACCAGATTTATACGGGCTAATGGATTTGTTTGTGCTGCCCTCACACCGCGAAGGGCTGTCGCGGACGTTGATGGAGGCGGCGGCGATGGGGCTGCCGGCCGTGACAACGGATGTACGCGGCTGTCGAGATGTGGTGATAAACGGCCGTTCTGGTCTCGTTACCCCGCTTGGTAATGTCGCCGCGTTGGCCGATGCCATCACTGACCTGCTGCTAAACCCCGCGAAGCGGCGGCAAATGGGACAGGCGGCGCGGCAGCTTGCCGTGACCCAATTTGACGAGCAGGTTGTTTTTGCCCAAGTTGAAGCGGAATATGAGCAGCTATTGCATGAACAGGGGATGGCGCAACCAAATGGGCGTATTGCCTGCGCCCCAACCGGAGAAATGAACAATGTACCAACCGTTTGGAAAACGCCTCTTTGACCTTGCCATCTGTTTAACTGCCAGCGTGCTGCTGCTGCCGATCATGGGCGGGGTGGCACTGCTGGTTTGGGTTTTGCTCGATGGCCCGGTGCTGTTCCGGCAGCAGCGGCCGGGGTTAAACGGCCGTTGTTTCACCATCTACAAATTTCGCACCATGACTGACCAGCGCGACGCAAACGGCCGTTTGCTCCCCGATGAACAGCGGCTCACCCCCTTTGGCCGCTTTCTCCGCGCCACCAGCCTCGACGAATTGCCCGAACTGCTCAACGTGCTGCGCGGCGATATGAGCCTGGTGGGGCCACGCCCCCTGCTGCCCAGCTACCTGGAGCTTTACACGCCGGAGCAAATGCGCCGCCATGCGGTCAAACCAGGGATTACGGGTTGGGCGCAAATAAACGGCCGTAATGCCACCAGTTGGGAAGCGCGTTTTGAGCATGACCTCTGGTATGTTGACCATTGCTCTTGGGCGGTTGATTGCGCCATTTTGTGGCAAACCATGCGGCAGGTGGTGCGGCAGGAAGGCATTAGCCAGCCTGGACACGCCACCATGCAGCCATTTACGGGGTCACGAATTTAATCTATGCGCGTTTTGATCATTGGTGCCGGTGGGCACGGACAGGTTGTGGCGGATATTTTGCTGGCGATGCACCGGGAAGGCAGCCCGCTCTACCCCATTGGCTATGTGGATGATGACCCGGCGATGTGGGGAAAACTGCCGTTAAATCTGCCCGTTTTGGGCAGCAGTGCCGATGTGGCACGCATTTCCCACGATGCTGTGGTCATTGGCATTGGCAACAACCGCCATCGTCGGGTGCTGTTTGAAAGCCTAACCCAGCAGGGAGAGCAGTTTACCACGGCTTGCCACCCAACGGCCGTTATTTCCCCCCACGCCACGCTGGGCATTGGCTGCGTGGTGCAGGCCAGAGCTGTTGTCAACGTTGGCAGCAGCGTCGGCGATAACGTCATTCTCAACACCGGCTGCTCGGTAGACCACCACAACCAGATTGGCAACCACGTCCACATTGCCCCCGGTGCCCACACCGGCGGCGATGTGGTGGTGGGGGATGGGGTGCTGGTGGGCATTGGAGCCACCGTGATGTCTGGCATCACGGTGGGCATTGGCGGCACGGTGGGCGCTGGGGCTGTTGTCACCCGGCACGTTGCCCCACACACCACTGTCGTTGGCATCCCCGCCCAAGTCGTTTTCCCTGCTCCCATAGACACGCTGCTTTACAGTACGTATGTTTCCGATAATGCTTCGTTGGGAGAGTGAAAAACGGCCGTTTCTTAAGATATGGAAATTTATTCTGTTTCTTCCACAAGCTGCCAGACAGACCCAATACCAGTTCAACATTCAGCCTGACAACCAGCTTTCCAACCAAGCCGTATTGACATTTTGAATAGCCAATGCCCCTAACGGATCATCGCTGTGGTCTTGCTGCTCCCTTGCAAACGGCCGTTACGCTTTCTTTCCAGGCTTTGCATCCTTTTCCAAGACCTGTCACCATTTATGGGTAATCACAAAAAACAAACAGCAAAATCCGCTGTTTTTTTTCAAATTGTGTTACGAAGGTATAATGTACAGGCGCTAGGATTGCTTAGGTGCATGAAACAGATGAGAACGAATTCCCACGGGCGTCGCCCACGCTCAAACATACGTCTACCTTTATGGCTTTTGTCGCTGCTTGTCCTGCTTTTTGCTGTTGTTGTGCTTTGGAGCAGCATCTGGCTTTTTCAAACCATTCGGACAATGGCTTCCAGTTGGGAACTGTCGGCCGAGCCAGATTTTGGGTCAGTAGTTGAACCCGTTCCTGGTTCTGCCGTTGCCGTAGCAAACGAACCAAATGTAACCACGAGCGGAGAACAGCCGGAAACGGTCATACTGCCATCGGTGTTGGAGCCGTGGGCAGGTAACGAGCGGCTATCTCTGCTGTTGCTGGGAATTGATCAGCGGTGCGAGGAGGATGGGCCAACGCACACCGATACGATGATGGTGATGAGCATTGAACCAGTTAACAAAAGCATCACCATTTTGTCGCTGCCACGAGACTTATGGGTTGAAATCCCTGGGTTTGAAGTGGATCGCATTAACCAGGCGTATTATTTTGGGCAAGTGTATGAGTACCCTGGTGGCGGGGCGGCACTGGCGATGGAGACAGTAGAGTCGGTGCTGGGGTTGCCCATTGACCACTATGTGGCGGTTAACTTTGATGCTTTTGTGAAGGCCGTGGATCTAGTAGGGGGAATTACGGTGCAGGTGCCAGAGGCGATTGATGACCCAACCTATCCGGATCGCTGCTATGGGTATGACCCGTTTCGGATTGAGGAGGGAGAGCATTTGCTGGATGGAGCGAGTGCGCTGAAGTATGCGCGAACGCGGGCGACTTTTGGTGGTGATGTAGACCGTGCCGGGCGCCAGCAAGCGGTTATTTTAGCAGTGCGTGAGCAGGTGCTACAGCTTGATATGCTGCCGCAGCTTATTCGGCAGGCTCCGCAGCTTTGGCAAACATTTCAGGATAATGTACGAACCGATTTGGCTTTGACGGAGATGTTGCAATTAGCACTGCTGGTGCAAGAGATTCCGTCGCAGAACATTGAAACGGCCGTTATTGACTACAACTATGTCTATAACGAAACAACCCCCGATGGTAGGCAAGTGCTGGTACCGAATCGGGAAGAAATTCGCATTTTGCGCGAACGGCTTTTTGCCCCACCAGCCATACCCACCCCAACCGTACAAGATTTACCGGCACTAATGGCAACTGAGGAAGCGCGGGTGGCAGTCTATAACGGAACGGCCGTTTTTGGGTTGGCTGCTGCTACACAAGAATATCTACAAGGCTTGAACGTAAACGTTACCGAGATTGGCAACGCCGACTCGTCCACATATCGTACAACCCAAATCATTGATTATGGTTCGCATCCGTATACTGCCCTTTACTTAGTGCAGCAAATGGGTATCCCCCCGCTAAACGTCAGCAGCGGTCGAGAGCCAGATGGGGATTATGACATCCTGATTATTTTGGGAAACGACAGGCAAGCAGCAAATCAGTAGCGCGACACAGCAAACAGGATATCTGGATGAGAGGAGAGTGTGTGCGAAAATGGTCGAGTGTCATGTTTGGACTCATGTTAACCACCATGATCGCCTGTAATCCCATTGCCGAAGATGATCCACGTTTGCGCCCCACCCAGTTTCCACTTGATATAACGCCCACCATTTTTATCGCCCAACGCCCCACAGACCCCTCCCCTCCAACGGAAGAACCGGTTCCAACCCCGGAGCCAATTGCCGAAACCAACCCTACCCTTGGTGGAACACCCTTACCCCCCCAGGGTTGGCAATGGATTGGCGGTGAATCACTTGGTGCCCAAATAGCCGTGCCAAATGTGTGGGTTGATATGGCGGCCAGATTAGATGAAATGGCTTTTACCAATCGGTTGGGATTGCCCACGCTGTTTGCTGCTGATCTGGAGCGGACGGGGCTGTCTCTGCTGGGGGGGAAAACGGTGGATACGGGTGCTTATGTGATGGGCTTGCTGACCAGCTATGATTTGGCGACCAACAGCCCGGTAGAGGGGCTGGCGGTGCTGCAAGCGGATTTGGGTCAGTCGGTAACGGCCGTTTCTGAAATCACCCCCTTTATTCGCGTTGAAGATGGGCTGGGACAAACGGCCGTTGCCAGTGCCTACATCGAAGTAGAAGGCAGCATCCCCGGCTTACCACCAATTGTTGGGCAAATGCTGCACACACGCATTCTGCTGTTCACCTTTGGCAGCAACCAGACCAACGCTAGTTCTTCACAAATTGCCTTTTTTTTCGGTTCCGATGTCGCGCATTGGGACACTTATGAGACCCTTTTCTCGCAAATGGCCGAAACCATCATCATTCACCAGCTTCGCCCCAGCTTACGCTTAGGCGAAGGCACCGTTGTCGTTGTCGGCGATTTAACAGACGGGGCTAACGTTACCCGATTGCTCAATCAAGGCGGGCGCGATTTGTGGACATTTCGCAGCGAAGGTGCCCAGTTCGTAACTTTTCAGCTTCACCCCGAATCTGCCAACCTAGATTTGTCGCTGCAACTGTTTGACCCAACCGGGCAAACGATTGCCGACGTTGACAACGGCTATGCCGGTGACACAGAAATTGTGACCGATGTTTTCCTCAATGACCCCGGCGTGTATATTGCTGCCGTCAACGATTTTTCCTCAACGATTGGGCGCTACCAGCTACAGTTAGCGATCACAAGTGAACCACAGTTTGGCGAAGGCGGCACAATCCATTTTGGCGAAAGCATACAAAATCGGCTACAGGCGGGCAAGCAGCATGTTTGGACATTTTCTGGAACGGCTAACCAATTGATTAGCGTGGTGCTAACGCCCGGCAGCGAAACATTTGATGCCATTTTAGATTTGTATGGGCCGGACGGGCAGCGGCTGGTGGCGTTAGATGAGGGGTTTAGTGGTGATGCTGAGGTGATTGCGGGCTATGCGTTGCCAGTTACTGGTCCATTTTCAATTATGGTACGTAATTTTGCCGAAGGTGGCGACGGTACCTATGCGCTGGCGCTGGATGAGGGGGGCGAAAGCACGCTCAATTTTTTTGATGCCGGGGATTTGGCCTATGGGCAGACGCAACAAGAAACATTGCGCCCCAACGAAGCGCAGGCATGGTTTTTCAACGGCACGGAGGGGGATGTGGTGCAGGTGAAGGCCAGCCCGCTGGACGACCAGCTTGATTTGGAGATATGGTTGTTAGACCCGAATGTGGTGCGTTTAGCAACGACTGATGATCATTTGGTGGGGCAGACGGAGGCGGTGGAAGTGTCGCTGCCACACGATGGGCAATATGTGGTTTTGGTGCGCGATTATTATGGTCTGGCAGGTGCTTATGAAATTCAACTGATGGCAATGCAGTCGCAAACGGCCGTTTCTGCTGGCACCCTCAATCTGGGACAAACAGTCGTTGGACAATTAGCCACCGGCACCCGTGCCGCCTGGTCGTTTGAAGGGCAAGCAGAGATGCCCATTCAGATTACCTTAGCCCCAACCCAGCCCACCCATGACCTTGTTTTATCGCTGCTGACCCCCGATGGCGAGACTGCCCTGGAAGTGGATGAGCATGGGGCAGGGGAGGCGGAGCAGGTGGCGCAATTTGTGCTGCCGACAAACGGCCGTTGGCAGCTTGTCGTCGAAGAGTTTTTTGCCCAACCCGCCGATTACCAATTAACTCTGAACTTTGCACCTTAAAGTAGGAGCGTATCGCATACGCCCTTTTTCTTACCGATGCTGCCAAACGGGCGGCCGTTTTTCCAGAAACGCATTCACCCCTTCCTGAGCGTCCTCGGCCATCATGTTGCACGCCATCACCGTGCTGGCGTAAGCATATGCCTCGGCCATGCCCATTTCGATTTGCCGATAGAACATCTCTTTGCCCATCGCCACGGCAACGGCCGATTTTGCCTTAATCGCCGCCACAAACCCATCCACGGTTGCATCAAGCTGGCCAGCTGGCACGGCGCGGTTGATGAGACCCTGGGAAACAGCCGTTTGGGCATCCACAAACTCCCCGGTTAACAACAGTTCCATGGCCTGTTTGCGCGATACGTTTCGGCTGACGGCGACGGCCGGCGTGGAGCAAAACAGCCCAAAGCGAATCCCCGACGTGGCAAACTGCGCCGAATCCACCGCCACCGCCAAATCACACGTTGCCACCAATTGGCACCCTGCTGCCGTCGCCATCCCCTGCACTTTGGCAATCACCGGCTGCGGCAGCTTGGTAATCGTCAGCATCATTTGGCTGCATTGGGCAAAAAGCTGGTCATAATACCCCTGCGACGGATTGGCCTGCATCTGCTTAAAATCATGCCCGGCGCAAAACGCCTTCCCATTAGCCGCCAAAACCACCACCCGAACGGCCGTATTTTGGGCAATCTCATCCAGTTCCGTTTGCAACGCCGTCAGCATCTCCTCCGACAGCGCATTAAATTGCCGGGGTCGGTTCAACGTTAGCGTCACCACCCCATCACACGCTTCCCGCAGCAAAATTGGTTCTTCGCTCATTTTTCTTCCTCCTTTTGCACCCGTTCCCGCAGCACAAACTTTTGCGTTTTACCCGTAGACGTTTTGGGCAATTCGCCAAAGACAACGTGGCGCGGCACTTTGTAATGCGCCAACTCCTCACGGCAAAAAGCAATAATGTCGCTGGCACTGGTCGCTTCGTGGCCGGGGCGCAGGGTGATAAAGGCGCAGGGCGTTTCGCCCCACTTTTCATCCGGCATCCCCACCACGGCCGCGTCCAGCACCGCCGGATGGCGGAAGAGCGCGTTTTCCACCTCAATGGTGGAAATATTTTCCCCGCCAGAGATGATGATGTCTTTGGAACGGTCTTTTAGCTCCACGTAGCCATCGGGGTGCATCACCCCCAAATCGCCGCTGTGGAACCAGCCGCCAGCAAACGCTTCGTTGGTGGCTTTCTCGTTTTTTAAATATCCCATCATGACGTTGTTGCCGCGCATAAACACCTCGCCAATTGTTTGCCCATCGGCCGGAACTGGCTCCAGCGTTTCCGGATGCCCAACCATGACCCCCTCCAAAACGTGGTAACGCACCCCTTGCCGCGCCTTCATCTGCGCCTGGTTCTCAATCGGCAGATCGCTCCATTCGTCGTGCCATTCACACAGCACC
>JAGQGA010000184.1 GCA_020432595.1 Anaerolineales bacterium
GCATTGGTGCACGTCTTTGCCGCGCCAACAAGTCTGGCCGAAGAACGCGCCGAACAGATTCGCGCCAATCCCGAAGGGCTGCGTTATGCGGTAGACAACGCCTGGGTGACGGGTGCTCCCAGCGCGGTTGTGCCCGCTTTGCAAAATTCCTTCCTGACTTTACCCACCCCTCAGAGCTTTACGCTGTGGTTCAGCATGGCTCCTTTGCGCGAACTGCCCGATATGGCTCTCTCGCTGCAAACGGAAATTTATTTTGCCATCTACACCGTTTGGGAAGATGAAGCGGATGATGCCCGCTGCCGTGGCTGGTTGGCGGAGCGGATGCGTGAGGTGGAGGCGGTGAGTGATGGGCTGTATTTGGGGGATTCGGATTTTGGCGAACGGCCGTTTAAATTCCTTGCCGATGCCAATCTTCAACGCCTCGAGCAGATACGCGCCCAGTATGATCCCAATGGGCTGTTCCATTCTTATTTGTACGCAAAGTAAGAGATTGGAGACTGGAGATTAGAGATTGTTAGCGCTTTCAATCTCTAATCTCCAATCTCTACTCTCCATTCACAGGAGAAAAAATGGACAAATTAATCATCACGTCCGCCTTAACCGGAGCCATCACTGTTCCCTCCCAATCAGAACATTTGCCATTCAAAACAGAAGACATCATTGCAGATGCTGTGGCCTGCGCGGAAGCAGGGGCTTCCTCCATTCACATCCATGCCCGTAATCCCAACAATGGCGCACCCTCGTCTGATCCCGAAATTGTCAGAGAGATTGCCGTGGGTATCAAAGAGCGTACCGATGCGGTTGTTTGCATCACAACAGGTGGCGGTATGGGTATGACTCCGCAAGAACGCTTGCGCGGTGCGGCCATGTGCAAACCTGAATTGGCCTCATTTAATCTCGGTTCGATGAACTTCTCCATGCACCCTGTTGCCAAACGATTTAATCAATTAGGCTGGGAAAAGGATTGGGAAAAGGAGTATGTGGAAGGAACAAAGAACTTCATCTTCTCCAACACCTTTGGCAGCATGGAAATCTTTGCCCAGACGATGGCTGACAACCATGTTAAACCAGAGTTTGAAGCGTATGATGTGGGTCATCTACACAACTTACATTTCTTGGTACAACAAGGGCTTGTAAAAGGGCCATTCTGGATTCAATTTGTGTTGGGGGTGTTGGGCGGGCTGACGGCCGAACCGCAATCTTTGATGATGATGCTGGAAACGGCCGATCGCCTTTTTGGCCGCGAAAATTATCAATGGTCAGTCATCGGCGTGGGCTATCCCAACGAGTTCCACATGGCTACGATGGGAATCATCATGGGTGGCCATGTGCGTGTGGGGCTGGAAGACAACATCTTTATACGGCAGCGGGAGTTGGCACGGAATCATGAACTGGTGGAAAAAGTGGTGCGTTTAGCCAATGAACTAGAGCGGGAAATTGCCACGCCCGATGAGATGCGGGCGATGCTGGGCTTGAAAGGGCTGGATGCCGTCAATTTTTAGAACCATCCCAGAGGGGTAGATTTGAACTGGTTGCTGTAAAATTAAAGGTAACAAAACAAGGTAAACGATGGAAAGTAAAACCAAAAACAGGCAAACACGGGATCAAATTAAGGCTATGGTTGCCAAAGCCTTTGCTGGCACAGCCCTCGCTGACGGCGAAGAGGCCATCCTGGAGTTGAAGGATGGCTGGTTCAATGTCTCTTACAAAATTCGGCTGGCCGACGGCCGTTTAGTCGTCCTCAAAATAGCACCACCCCCAGAAGCAGAAGTGATGCTTTACGAAAAGAACATTATGGCGACTGAGGTGGCGACCATGCGCCTCGTGCGGCAAAACACGGCTATTCCTGTCCCTGAAATCTACTATTTTGATGATAGTATGGATTTGTGTGATGCGGCCTATTTCTTCATGGAGTATATGACGGGAGACAGTTTGGAACATGTAAAGGCCAAACTGCCTGCCGAAACCCAAGCATCAATTGAACGGCATATTGGTGAGATTATCCGCGAGGTCAATAGCTTCCCCGGCTCCTATTTTGGCTATGATGGCAACCCAGAGTTACGAGCCAGCAGTTGGGAAGAGGCTTTTCTCAAGATTGTGGAATCGGTGCTGGAAGATGCCGGGCGTAAAAATGTGGTCTTTGACTTTAGCTATGATGAATTGCGTGACACGATTTTGAAACATGCTTCCTCCTTAGAGGAAATCACCAAGCCTTGTTTGGTGCATTGGGATGCTTGGAACCCCAATTTCTTTGTCCAAGACGGCCGTATCACTGGCATCATTGACTTTGAACGGGCGTTGTGGGCAGAGCCACTGATGGAGGCACAGTTCAGACCCCTCTTTGAAGGGGAGGGTATCACCAACAGTATGCGCGGCTATGGCAAGACATCTTTCACCTTTGCCGAAGAGCAGCGCAACCATTTGTACTCACTGCACCTGGCTCTGGTGATGCACGTTGAATGTTACTACCGCCATTACAGCACAGATGACATCTTTAACCTCTCGCGGCAGTTTATTGCAGAGACAATGGCTTGGCTAAAGGCTAACTGAGCGTATATGAATAAGGCATCCAAAACGGAACGCCTGAGCACCGAGAAGATCGGAAAATTACTCTGGGAGATGTCGTCCCAGACGACTTTTTCGTTGTTGGTCTATACTATCTACAGCCTTACGGATACCTACTTTCTATCGGTGGGCATCAACTCATTGGCGGCGGCAGGGTCTTCCATTATCTCGCCTGTGCTGATTGGCCTTGGTGCAGTCGCAACCACCGTCGGGGCTGGAGGAGCTTCGGTAGTCTCTCGCGCACTGGGCGAACAGAATGAAGAGAAGGCTTCGCGCACGGTCGCCAATACATTCCTCATTTTCTGGGTAGTCGCACTGACCATCACCGTGTTGGGGACGCTGTTTATCAAGCCGATTGTGCATTTGCTGGGAGCCACAGATAGTATTGCGCCTTATGCGATTGCATACGGCCGTATTATCTTCCTTGGTGCCATCACCAGTACTGGCTTCTCAACCATCATCCGCGCCGACGGCAATATCAGATACTCAACAGCCATCTGGGTCATTCCCGTCACTGTTAATCTGGTGTTGAGTTGGCTGTTCATCATGGTCTTGAAGATAGGCATCGCGGGAGCCGCTTTATCAACGGTTGCTGGTCAGGCCATCTCCGCTACCATGAGCATCTATTTCTTCTTTTTCCGCAAGAACGGCTCCTACAACATTAAGGCATCCTATTTTAAACCCGACTGGTCGCTCATGGGCGAGGTGCTGCTGATTGGCTTCCCCTCGCTGGCTAAGAATTTAAGTGCCAGCTTGGTCGTTATCGTAACCAACAATTTGCTCAAGCTAACCGGTGGTGATGTTGCCCTGGGCGTGTTTGCTATTGTCAATCGGCTCTATGCTGGGCTAAATATGCCGCATACGGGGATTGTGCAGGGGATGCAGCCGCTGGTGGGGTATAACTTTGGGCAGAAGAAGTTGGAGCGGGTGTGGCAAGCTATTCGACTGTCGCTTAGCGCATCGGTGGTCTATGGTTTACTCGTCTGCACCATTTGCCTACTGATCCCAGTGGCTTTGATTTCTCTTCTTTCCCAAGAAAGGGCGATCATCGTTGAAGGGCAGATTGCCCTGCGTTGGCTGGCACTCGCCTTTCCTATAACGGGTGTTTCGATGATTACGGCCGTTTCCTTTCAATCAGTCGGTCGAGCTAAGGAGGCACTGCTGCTCGCGCTAGCTGGCATCATTTTGGTCAAATTGCCTGTGCTGCTGCTGGCTGCCCATCTGTTTTCTCTGACTGGCATTTGGGCTTCGGAGGCAGTCTCAGAACTGATGCTTTGCCTCGCCTCTTTCATAATGTTAAAAAATTTTGCAGGAAGACCCCATACCCAGTGGCAGTACGGGCACTGATTTGCAGGGATCGGGCGATGCGGCCTGAGAAAGAGATTAAACATGATTTAGGCCAAAGCCAAAAATAAATCATCCGAACAGAGCACTGTTTTTGGCTTTGGCTCACGGCTTTTTCAGTTTAAACGGGATCGTTTTTTTCTTGAAAAAGCCTTACGAAACGATAGAACAGTTGAATTTAAGAGTTTAAAATGAAACAGTTTACCTTTCCAAACAATTTTTTATGGGGTACAGCCACAGCTGGTCATCAGGTTGATGGCAACAATGTCAACAGTGAATGCTGGGTGTTAGAACACCTGCCCCACACCCCTTTTGCTGAACCATCGGGTGATGCCTGTGACCATTACCACCGCTACCCGCAAGACATCGCCTTGTTGGCCGAGCTTGGCTTTAACGCCTACCGTTTCTCGCTTGAATGGGCGCGGATTGAGCCTGAAGAAGGGGAGTTTTCTTATGCCGCGCTGGAACATTATCGGCGGATGCTGGCAACCTGCCACGAACACAACATCCAGCCTGTGGTCACGTTCCACCACTTTACCTCACCGCGCTGGCTGCATCGTCACGGCGGCTGGCTGGACGACAAAACCCCGGAACGGTTTGCCCGCTACTGCGAAAAGACCGTAACGCATTTGGGCGATCTGATCACCGCTGCCTGCACCTTTAATGAGCCAAATTTGCCGCTGGTGCTGGAGGCCATTTTGCCATTCAACATCACGGGCGGGGCCTGGTTTCAGGAAGCGGCCGAGGCGTTTGGCGTGACGGCCGACCGCCTGGGGCTGTTCCAGTTTGTAACCAATCCCAAAATGCGCGAGGTCATTTATGCCGCGCACCGCCGCGCTTTTGACGTGCTTCATGCCGGGCCGGGGCAATTTCCGGTGGGGTTGACGTTGGCGCTGCATGATTTCCAGGCGGCCGCAGGGGGCGAGGAAAAAATGGCTGAAATTCGCCGTCGGCTGGCCGATGAGTATCTGGAACCGCTGCGCGGCGATGATTTTGTGGGTGTGCAGAATTATGCGCGGATGGTGATTGGCGCAGAGGGGCTGGTGCGCCCCGGTGATGACGTTGCCAAAAACCAGATGGGCGAAGAGATTTACCCGGAAGCGTTGGGCGGCGCAATTCGCTACGCGGCGCGGGTGACGGGTATTCCTGTTTATGTGACCGAAAACGGCATGGCAACCGAGGATGACACAGAGCGACTGGCCTATTTTGCCGGTGCGCTGGCAAGTATGGCGGATTGCCTGACGGACGGGGTTGATGTGCGTGGCTATTTGGCCTGGTCAGCTCTGGACAATTTTGAGTGGGTGGGTGGCTATGGACCCAAAATGGGTATCATTGCCGTTGACCGCGCCACCCAGCAGCGCACACCCAAGCCAAGTGCGTACTGGTTGGGCAACGTGGCTCGCACCAACGTGCTGACACACATGGAGTAAAAACTGATGTCTACCGCTTCCGACCAACAACAACTTCCGGCTGGGGTTACGGTTCACCGCGATGTGGCTTATGTGCCCAACGGCCATGAACGGCAGAAACTCGATCTTTACCTACCGGCGGGGGGGGAGAAACGGCCGTTAATCATCTGGATTCACGGCGGTGCGTTTCGCCGGGGCAGCAAGGAAAGCCCAGAACTGCCCGTTGATTATCTCGCCCACGGCTTCGCCCTGGCAGCCATCAACTATCGTTTGAGCCAGCACGCCATTTTCCCTGCCCAACTTGAAGATAGCAAAACGGCCGTTCGCTGGCTGCGTGCCCACGCCGACCACTTTAAGCTCGATTCAGAACGCTTTATCGCCTGGGGACCATCGGCTGGGGCGTATCTTTCGGCCATGCTAGGCACGACGGGTCACACGACAGAGTTTGATGTTGGCGAACATTTGGCAATGTCAAGCCAGGTACAAGCCGTCGTGGACTACTTTGGGCCGACAGACTTTTTGCAAATGGACGCGCAGCGGCTGCCAGACGGCATGGTTCACAATACGGCCGACTCGCCCGAATCAGAGCTAATCGGCGGTGCTATTCAAGATCACCCAGACAAAGTTGCCAAAGCCAGCCCCATCACCTATATAACTAGCGACGCGCCACCGTTTCTGATTGTCCACGGGGATAGTGACCTGCTTGTGCCGTATCAGCAAAGCCCGCTGCTGGTTGCAGCTTTGCAAAAAGCGGGGGTCAGCGTGACGTTTTATACCGTTGTAGGGGGTGGGCACGGTGGTTTTACCGATCCGCAAGTAGCATTGCTGACGCAAGCGTTTTTGGCAGAACAGTTTGGCATAACGTTTTCCGCAACGGCAGGGGATGAGGCGTGAACCAACCATTTAGGCGCATTGCCATTGAGGAAGCCTTTGTAACCCAGGAGATTGCCGATGCCTGGGCTGAGGTGTTGGCAAGCGGCGCACCCAATGAGCCGGGCTTTCGCAAGATGGGCGAAACGATTTTGGCTGATAGTCCCGGCACCCGCCTCATCCATCAGCGGCTGCTGGATTTGGGTGAGGGTCGCATTGCCCACATGGATGCCACGGGGATTGACATGCAGGTGATTTCGATCACCTCGCCGGGGGTGCAGGTGTTTGAGGCGGGGTTGGCAACGGCACTGGCGCGGCAGGCCAATGATTGTTTGAGCGCGGCGGTGAAGGCACACCCGGATCGTTTTGCGGGATTAACGGCCGTTGCGCCCCAAGCCCCCGCCGCAGCAGCCAAAGAGATTGAACGTGCCGCTCAACAGCTTGGCCTCAAAGGGGTACTCATCAACTCCCACACCTTTGGCGAATATATGGACAACCACAAGTATTGGGAGATTTTTGCAGCGGCCGAAGCCAACCATGCCCCCATCTACCTACATCCACGCACCCCATCCCCGGTGATGATAGCCCCCTTTCTCGACTATGGGCTGTACTTCGCGGGTTGGGGGTTTACCATTGAAACCGCCACCCACGCCCTGCGTCTCATCATGGGCGGTGTTTTTGACCGCTTTCCCAAGCTCAAAATCATTCTCGGCCACATGGGCGAAGGGCTGCCCTACTGGCTGCAGCGGCTTGACAACCGTTATCTACTGCAAGTAAAAATCGGCGCGGTGGCAAAAATGCCGCGTCTGCCCAGCGAATATTTCCGCGACAACTTTGTCATCACCACCAGTGGTGTTTGCTCCCAGCCCGCACTGCGCCATGCCCTTGAGGTACTTGGCTCCGATGCGATTCTATTTGCTGCCGACTATCCCTATGAATCAGTTGAGGAAGCCGTTGATTTCATGGACAATGCGCCTATTGGTGAAGAGGATAGACGGAAAATTTATCAAACGAATGCTGAAAAGCTGTTCAGACTTTCTTAAAATATTTGGATGAAGGAGGCATTTTTATGAGCGAATTACATACAACATTGCCAACAGAGAAGCAGCCCTATCTGCTCCGTGACCGCGAAGGGGATCGTTACCTGATGGGCACGCAGTTGGTCACATTTATTGCTTCGGCCGCCAGCAGTGGCAGCCTGTTTGATCTGGTATCTATCTCAGGCTGCGCGGGTGATGGTTTCCCCGCCCATCGTCATGCTCGTGCCCATGAGGGTATTTATGTGCAGGATGGGGTAGTTGAGGTCATGCTTGGTGATGAACGGTATCTATTGGCCCCAGGAGATTATGCCCACATTCCGGCAGGTACGGCCCATGCTTACACCATGCGCAGCCACAATGCGCGATTTTTGTCTGTGACCTCTAAGGGGGAAGCAGGCAAGGTGTATACTCACTTGGGGACGGCAACGGAACTGCATGTGCATCCACCACAAGGCGAAGCGGTTGACTTGGCCGCTCTGCTAACCGAACCGATTGATGGTGGGGATATTGAATTGGTGGACGCTACGCCTGCTGGCGAGGCCAAGCTCGTTACCAATGTTGAGGTTCCCGATGGGGTTGTCCCTTATGTGATAGCTTCGGGCGGGGGTATTCATCGCGTGGTAGGACGTGAACTCTACATCTTGCTGGCTACAAATGCCAATACCAACGGCGAGCTTCTGGTACTAGACAATATGGGGCCGGCCGGGAATGCCATCATCCAACATTTTCATGAGCAACACACAGAGACTTTTCTCTGCACGGGCGGTCAAATGACGATGTGGGGTAATGGGCAGGAACATCAGCTAACCCCGGGGGATTTTCTGCATGTCCCAGCGGGGACGGTGCATTCCTTCCGCATGGATGCCCATTTCACACGCTTTTTCTCGGTGTTATCCCCTGGCATCTTTGAGCCGTTTTTCCACACGCTGGGTTCGCCTTATGATCAAGGGTACATTTTCCCAGTCGAACCGGGGCCAGCACGTTTTGACCGCCTGATGCAGAAGACACAGGCGGGCGAACTTGATCTGAAGGTTGTCGGGCCACCACCCGACGGTTCTGGCGGACCTGGTGGCCCGCCGAGTGGTCATTAGAAAAGGGGAATGTCGGTTGAGTTTGTGCTTAGTGCAAAACCCAACCGACATTCCCAGCATTGCATCCACTTTAGGGCATTTATTAGCCTCATTTCCGCCGAATCTACTTTCACAAACATATAGCCGGGAAAATAAGGCGGCTTGGTTTGTAAGGCAAACCATTGCATTACCTACTCCTCAATAGCGCTAATGGGCGGCTTAAAACCAAGCGGCCAAACCGTGTCGGCATTGTAGCGCACCCCGCTAAAGCTATTTTGATTGAGCAACGTTCCCTCCTCTGTGTCGTTAGCCGCAGATTGGGCTGGTTTATCTGCAAGCACAGCCCCATCCAGATTCGCCCCATGAAAGTCGCTGCCATTTAAGAGAACAGTATTGAATTTGGTTTCGCGGAAAACAGCGTCGGCAAAAATGACACCACTCATCAAGGTGTTGTCTAAAATAGCTTGGCTGAGATCGGCTTTGGTCAAGTTGGTGCCTGACATAGACGCGCCCGTGAGATCGGCACCCACAAGGATAGCACGGCTGAGGTCAGATCCGGCAAGGTTTGTTCTATAAAGGGTGGCCCCGGTTAGATTAATGCCGCGCAGGTCAGAGCCGCTAAGATTGGCACCAGAATTCGGGATGAGCGGATCGCCCAGGGTCGCGCCGGATAAGTTAGCCCCAACGAGATTGACACCGCGCAAGTCGGCTCCAATCAATTCTACGCCGTTGAGTTCTGTACCCCATA
>JAGQGA010000185.1:0-5648 GCA_020432595.1 Anaerolineales bacterium
TGATAAAGCCAGAGCCAGCCCCAGCGGCGTTAAGCTGCAGCCCAACTTCGGGGTCTACAAAGCTGCCCTGGGCCACAATTTGCACAATGGCGCTGCGGGCATCTTCCAGGCTGGTGACGGCACCGCTGGCGACAACGGGTTCGGTGGTGGGGGCAGCCGTTTCGCCATCGCTGCTATCGGTGGTGGTGCTGCTGCCCGCTTCGCCAGCCAGCGGAGCCTGCACGCGGAAGTCGAGGGTGCGGTCGAGTTCGCCGTTGAGATAGAGGTCTACTTTGTAGCTTCCGGCCGGCCAGGCACCGTCATTGGTCATGTCAAAGGACAAGGTGCCGTCGCTGGAGGTGAGTTCGACTTCATCCAACAGGTAGTTGGGGGCAGCGGCATCACCCACATCAACGGCCGTCCAGACGGCTTTGACCTTGGTGTCGTCAGGGGCATTGGCTAAATCTACAATGGCATAAAAGGTGTCGGTGGGGTTGAAGACGGTGGTGGTTTGGCTACCGGCATTGTCCTTTGCCAGCACCGCCTGTTTGATGTTGGCGGTACTAAAGCTGACCTCCTCGCCGCCGCAGGCTGCAAGCAGGGTGGTTAGCAGCAGCAAGTAAATAGACCAAACTTTGAATGAACGTGAGAACATTTCATCTCTCCTTCTGTTAAAACCCAGTAATGTTTTATCATGCTAACGGGTTTTTCACATAAAACTATTAAGTAGCTTTCACCTGGGTCGTGTTGTTGCTCACCCTCAGCCATAACAGTTAGAATTGCTGTCATGGTTATTATTTGTGAAGAGGCTCTGACAGATATTGTAGCGATTCAGCAGGTAAATGAACAGGCTTTCGGCCGGCCGCAAGAGGCACAATTGGTGGCAGTTTTGCGGGCGGCGGGAAAAATCGCCCTGTCGCTGGTGGCAAGGGTAGACGGCGTGGTGGTGGGTCATGCGCTGTTTTCGCCGGTGACAATTGAGGGTGAATGTGCAAAAGAAACGGCCGTTGCACTTGGCCCGATTGCGGTTGACCCGGCGTGGCAAGGGCAGGGCATTGGCGGGCAACTTATCCGCGAGGGGTTGGTGCGCTGCCGTGAGCAGGGGTTTACGGCAATGATTGTGCTGGGGCACCCGACATATTATCCGCGCTTTGGTTTTGTTCCGGCCAGCCGCTTTGGGCTACGCAGTGAGTACCGGGTGCGGGATGAGGTGTTTATGGCGCAGCCGCTGCAGCCGGGGGCATTGGCGGGTTGTTCGGGGCTGGTGAAGTATGACCCGGCGTTTGGAGGTGTGTGATGGCTGGTTATTCGTCGCGTCCGCTGTGGCAGAAGCTGGGGTTGAAGGCGGGACAAACGGCCGTTTGTCTCAACTCCCCACCCGATTACCGCCAAATGCTGGGGGAACTGCCGCCGCGCATCACCTTCAGCGACACGCTACCCCCTGTGGCCGATTTTATTCACCTGTTTACCGTGTCGCTGGTTGAGTTGGAAGCCGTGCTGCCCCAGCTAAAAGCGACCTTGGCAAAAGACGGGATGCTCTGGATTTCCTGGCCGAAAAAAGCAGCCAAAATCGCCACCGATCTGGACGGTAACGTGGTGCGGGAGCTGGGGCTGACGGCGGGGCTGGTGGATGTGAAGGTGGCGGCGGTTGATGAGGTATGGTCGGGGCTGAAGTTTGTGTATCGGGTGCTGGATCGCTAGGAATAAGAGACTGGGAGATTGAGAGACTCATTAGGTTCTGTCGACATTTCAGAATTTGAACTGCAAAGTACGCAGAGGGCGCAGAGAAAGGAAAGAAAACAAGCTAAATCTCTGCGATCTTTGCGCCCTCTGCGGTGAAATCTGCTTCTTTTACCAAATGTCAACAGAACCTAGTCTCGCAGTCTTTCAATCTCTTAATCTCAACGCAGTTTCTCCTGCTGCACCGCATCCGCTTCCAGCTTTTTCAGCCGGTAAAGCATCTCCTGCGTTAGCTGGCGGTGCTTGCTGCTAATGTCGGCCTGGATGCCAAAGAGCAGCACCAGCGTGCCAACCACCAGCAGCCCGGTGCCGATGATGATGGATTGGATGTGGCCGGCCGGGTTTAAATTGCTGAAGTAAAAGTAGAGGAAGCGCAGCCAGGTGCCCAGCCCGGTAAGCAGGAAGGGGAGCGACAAATAGCTAAAGGTTCGTAGCGGTTCGTAGAAAGCATAAAGGCGCAGGATGGTACCGGCTTGGGCTTTGACAAAGTGCCACATGTGGCGCTGAAGGCGCGACGGCCGTTTTGGGGGGTTGGTTTCAATGGGGACGCTGGTCACAATCAGCCCTAGCTTGCCCGCCTGGATGATGGTTTCCAAGGTGTAGCTGAAACGGGTGAGGATGTTGAGCCGCAATGCCGCCTCGCGGGAGTAGGCGCGGAAACCGCTGGTGCTGTCGGGCACGTTGGTGCCGCTAACGCTGCGGACAGTCCAACTGCCAAACTGCTGTAGCCACCGTTTAACAGGGGAGAAATGTTCAATTTGGTGTACCTGCCGGTCGCCGATCACAATGTCGGCTTCGTGGCACAGGATGGGAGCGAGCAGGGCGGGGATGGCATGACCGGGGTATTGGTTGTCGGCATCGGTGTGGACGATGAGGTCGGCACCAAGCCGGAGGCAGGTGTCGAGGCCGGTTTGAAAGGCGCGAGCCAGCCCCAAGTTTTTGGGGTGGCGGATGATGTGGGTGACGTGGTGGTGGCGAGAAACGGCCGTTGTGCCATCGGTACTCCCATCGTCAATCACCAGCGTCTCAATCACATCAATCCCCGGAATGTGCGTCGGCAAATCGGCCAGCGTTTCCGGCAGCGTTTCCGCTTCGTTGTAACAAGGAATCTGAATAATTAATTTCACTGTTTACCGCTCAAAATATCATCAATTTCTACCCAATGTAGCCCTTCCCACAAAAATTGGGCTAGGTCAATTTTGAGAGCGTCAGAAACGGCAACCCCTTCGGCGCGGAGAAGCTCGGCCTGGTGGTTGGGGGTGTTGTCGCGGCTGACAATGCTGATGCGTCCCTGGCTGTTGATGACGCGCTGCCAAGGCACATCTCGCTGCGATGGCTCAACATCCTTAAGCGCACTGAGAGCATAGCCAACGGCGCGGGCGGCACGGGGGCGCCCCAACATTTGCGCTACGCGGCCATAGCTAGTGACTTTCCCCGGCGGAATGCGCCGCACCACGGCATAGACCTGTTCATAAAAATTTGCAGCCATGCGGCTGTTTTAACATGGTTGGCTTGTTTTGGCGAGTTGCCTCGCAGAGAAATTAAAATAGGACGCGGACAAACACGGACGAACGCGGATTTAGCTTGATTTTAGCCCCAAAGGGCAACAAGTTATCGTCCGTAGTCGGTTGTCCGTCGTCCCCTTTGACTTTACTTCATCCCCGTTGTGGCAATGCCCGTCGTGATGGATTTTTGCAAAAAGGCGAAAACAACCGTAATGGGCAGCAGCGTCAACACCGTCATTGCCAGCACATAATGCCACTGCACGTTTAGTTCACCCTGAAACGAGTTTAGACCGACTTGCAGGGTAAAAACCTCGCTCCGTGTTAGGACAATCAGCGGCCAGAGGAAATCATTCCAGCGCCACATCACCGAAAAGATGGTTAGCACCGCCAACGCCGGCCGTGCCAATGGCAATACCACCTGCCAATAAATCCGCCACTCGCCCGCTCCATCAATCCGCGCTGCTTCCAACAGTTCGTCGGGAATGGTGAGCATGTATTGGCGCAGGAGAAAAACGCCCGTGGGCGTGGCCGCACCGGGAATAATCACCCCCCACAAGCTGTTGTTCCAGCCAATGGTGGTAATGACCAAAAAGACAGGCACAAGCACCACCGAAATGGGGATGAGCAGGGTGCTGATGATGATGACAAAGATGCTGTTTTTGCCGCGAAAGTTGTATTTGCTCAGAGCAAACGCGGCCATGCTGTTGATGAGCAGGGTGAGCAGCGTGGCCGTGATGGTGACAAAAACGCTGTTCCGCAGGTAGACCAGGAAGTTGAAGCGTTGTAGCGGTTCAGTGTAGTTGTTCCAGGCAAACTGCACCGATTCCACCGGCTCACGCTCATCAATCGGCACTTTGATGATGTCGCCTTCAGGGTTGTTCGGGTCAATCAGTTGGGCTTCCAAGCCAATGCGCCGGATTTGGGCCAGAGTTTGGCGGCTGCCGTCGGGCAGGGTGACGTTGAACAAGGGGAGCGGCTCGTCATACCCTTCGACGGTGATGGTTTCTTGGGAGACGGGAAAGAAGGATGGCGGAAACTCAATCAGTCCGGCGGGGGTTTTGAAGGAGGACATGACAAGCCAAAGGACGGGGCCGAACATGAGCAATGTGCCAAAGAAGAGATAGAGGTAGGTAACGAGGTCGCTCCAGCCAAATTGACCGGGTTTACTGGTGCGGGTGATGAATTCGTGTAATTTTGTCATCTTTGTGCTCCTAAGCTGCCTCAGTCTGTTGTCCAATACGCAATTGAATTAAGGTGAAGACCAACAAAACCAGCCCCATAACAACGGCTGCGGCGGCTGATAGCCCAAATATTTGCACCTGATTGGAAAAACCGGTGGCGTAGATGTATTGCACCAAATAGAGGGTAGCGGTGCCAGGACCACCGTTGGTGAGTACAAAAACAGCATCAAAGATTTGCACGGCGCGGATGAGTGAGAGTACCAGCACGACGAACAGAGTGGGCATGAGCATGGGGAGGGTGATGTAGCGGAAGGCTTGCCACAGGCTTGTGCCGTCCAGTGACCCCGCTTCATACAGATCGGCGGGGATGGATTGCAGACCCGCCAGAAGGATGAGGGTGTAGAAGCCCATATAGGCCCAAATGCTAATGAAGATAGTCCAGAATTTGGCCCAGGCGGGAATGAGCAGCCATTGGATTGGCTCAAGCCCCATGCCGAGCATGAGGCCGTTGAGTACGCCTTCGCGCTGGAGAATCCATTTCCAGATGAGGGCGACGACGACGGGGGAGAGGAGGACGGGATAAAAAAAGACGCTGCGGAAGAAGCCGCGAGCGCGTATTTTGGCGTTGAGGACGAGAGCGGTGATGAGGGAGATGAGAACCATGCCGCCGACCTGGAAGAAGACGAAGACGGATGTGTTAAAGACGGCTCGCCAAAATCGGTCTTCACGGCAGGTATTGGGGTCGAAGAAGTTGCGGCAGTCGAACAGGGTGGCAAAGTTGTCTAGCCCGACAAACGGCCGTTCCTGTGGAAACAAATTCGTCCCCCCCGTCATCGAGTAATAAAAATTTAGCAGCATCGGAAAAAGCACAAAAACGCCAAATATCAACAAATTTGGTAGTAGAAAAAAATACGCCATATTGTTGACACCAATCCAACGCTGCAGCCGATCCAAAATTGGGTCAAGAATTGCCATCTCCCATCCTCCTTTTGTAGTAATCAGTTATCAGTAATCGGTAATCAGTTAGGTTAGTCACTGATTACCGATTACTGTTTACCGATTACTGCTTACGGAATCATCCGCCAGCTTCCGCAATTGCCTGATCCACATCCTCCTGGATACGAACCATTGCTTCATCTAGCGTCAGCTCACCCAAAATCACCTGCGTCAGGCGGTCACGGGTGGCATTAAAGATAGCAAAGTTAAAGGGGTAGGCCTGTAGGTCAAAGGCAACCGGGCTAAG
>JAGQGA010000185.1:5748-9025 GCA_020432595.1 Anaerolineales bacterium
TCACCCACTTGCGCGACAAAGACCGACAGTGCATTTGAAGCGGCTGCCAAATCTGTGTCATACTCTACGCCAGAAGCCGCCAACCCGAGGTGTCCAGGAATAAACAGCGTCCGCGCCGAGAACTCGCGTAACACATCTTCTTGTGCCAGGAAGTCCATCACCCGCGCCACCTCGGCTGGATGTGCCGTGTCCTTAATCGGTACAAGAGCCGCCCCACCAGGCATACCTGTACAAGCAGCGGGGCCACAGGGGTTTGGTACAACTTGCCAGTCAAAAGCGTCGCCGATGGTGTTGGCAAACTGCCCAATTTGCCAGCTACCAGACATGTACATCACGACCTGGCCGTTGACAAACATTTCATTGGCGGGGGCATAGCCCGAAGAGCCAGCCCACACATCCAGCGGCATCGTGCCGTCGGCGTGCCAATCTACCAGCAGTTGCGACATGGCGCGGAACCCTTCATCGTCAATGACAGGATTGCCATCGGCATCAAAGTACATGGCACCCTGGCTGATGGCCGGGCCAGCAAAACGATGCCCCGTTCGATCCATTGCCAAAGCAAAGTCCGTGCCGGTGGCTTCGGCCACTTGCCGCGACAGTTCTGCCCACTCTTCCCACGTCACGTCCCCGGTTGGCACTTCCACGCCAGCTTGGTCAAACAGCGTTTTGTTGATGTAGGGGCCGGTAACGGTCAACTGGGTCATCATGCCATAGATACCGCTGGTATCTCCGGCCGGCCGCATCCAGTTGAGGAAGGGGCCGAAATTGTCTTCCCAATAACCGGCGTTGACATAGGGGCTAATATCCAGGAAATATTCCGATAGGCCACCAAGGTTGGTCACACGCGCCAAATCGGGGCCTTCACCGGCTGCCAGTTGGATGGGCAGGTTTTCCAGAATGGTGTTATAGGCGACCACATCCATGACGACGGTGATGCCGGGGTTTTCGGCTTCAAAGCGATCTAGTAGGTCGCGCATGACCACGTCTTCCGTGCCATCGCTGTACCAGGTCATGCGGAGTTCAACGGGTTCGGCTGGGGGGGCGGGGGTGGCGGCAACAACGGCCGTTCCTGTCGCCTCGGCAATCGCCTGATCCACATCTTCCTGAATGCGGCCCATCGCCTCATCCATCGTTAATTCGCCCAAAATCACCTGCGTCAGGCGGTCACGGGTGGCGTTGAAGATGGCAAAGTTGAAGGGATAAGCTTGCAGGTCATACGCCGTTTGGTCAAGCAAAGGCACTTGGGCGACAAAAGCGGAGAGCGCATTGGCGGCTGCTTCCACATCCGTTTCATACGCAATGCCGGCCTCAGCCAAACCCAGATGACCAGGAATGAACAGGGTGCGGGCGGAGAACTCGCGCAAAACATCTTCTTGCGCCAAGTAGTCCATCAGCATCCCCACTTCTTCGGGATGTTCGGTGTCCTTGATTGGCACAAGGGCTGCGCCGCCGGGCATACCAGAGCAAGCGGCCGGGCCACAGGGGTTGGGGATGACTTGCCAGTCGAAGGCATCGCCAATGGTGCTGGCGAATTGGCCGATTTGCCAGCTACCAGACATGTAGAGGACGATTTGGCCGTTGACAAACAGTTCGTTGGCCGGGGCATAGCCGGAAGAACCAGCCCACACATCCAACGGCATCGTGCCGTCGGCGTGCCAATCTACCAGCATTTGCGACATGGCGCGGAAACCTTCATCGGCAATGGCGGGGTTGCCATTGGCATCAAAATATTTGGCTCCCTGGCTGATGGCGGGGCCAGCAAAGCGGTGGCCGGTGCGATCCATCGCCATCGCAAAATCAGTGCCGGTGGCTTCAGCCACTTGGCGGCTGAGGTCGGCCCACTCTTCCCAGGTGGTGTCGCCGGTTGGCACGTCTACGCCAGCCTGGTCAAACAGGGTTTTGTTGATGTAGGGGCCAGTGACGGTCAACTGGGTCATCATACCATAGATGCCGCTGGTGTCTCCGGCCGGCCGCATCCAATTGAGGAAGGGGCCAAAATTGCTTTCCCAGTAGGCCGTGTCCACATAGGGGCTGATGTCGAGGAAATATTCCGACAAGCCACCGAGGTTGGTGACGCGGGCTAAGTCTGGCCCTTCGCCGGCCGCAAGCTGGATGGGCAGGTTTTCCAGAATAGTGTTGTAAGCGACCACATCCATCACAACTTTGATGTTGGGATGTTCGGCCTCGAAGCGGTCGAGCAGGTCGCGCATGACGACATCTTCGCTGCCGTCGCTGTACCAGGTCATACGAAGCTCGACAACATCTTCAGCCATCGCTTCCTCGGCGGCTGGGGCTTCTTCAGCGGGGGCAGCTTCTTCGGCTGGGGCTTCTTCGGCGGGGGCAGCTTCTTCGGCTGGGGCTTCTTCGGCGGCCGGAGCGGTTTCTTCGGTTTCTGTAGCACCGCCACCGCAGGCGACGAGGAGGAGGGCTGCCAGTAACAAAAGTAAACGAGTGTAGTGGGTTAATTTGAATCTCATTTGCTTCTCCATTTGGATTTGTTTTTGGTAACGTAGGTTACGTTAGGGCATAGAATATGCTATAGCTACGAAAAAGAAGTCTGCTGGTTGGGAGTTAACAAAATAAACGGGTCAACATGTCATTTCAAGAGCCTGCACTGAGGACACCGAAGTGTCCTCCGAAAAATCCCGTTGACGGTAGCCAAGGGAGCGAGATTTTGCCTCGAAGACTCGTCAAAATGACAGGGCTTTTTACCGAAATAAATTGTTAATCAGCTAGAAGCAGACTGGTTTGTTGCTGGTTTTTGTGAGTTCTTGCTTATCACCTCCTTTTCTGATGGGACATAGTATACCTTAAACGCGCTGGCCTGTGCCGAGGGGGGTAGCGGGCGTGTGGGCGGGTTGACGACCCTGGGCAATGGGCATGGAGATGGTTTCTAGCTGGGGCAGGACGTATTGGGCGAAGCGTTGGCATTCGTCCAGGTGGGGGTAGCCGGAGAAGATGAAGGCGCGAATGCCCATGTCCATGTAGCGTTTGATCTTGGCAAGAATTTGGTCGGGGTTGCCGACGAGAGCCATGCCGCAGCCGGATCGGGCGCGGCCAATGCCTGTCCAAAGATGGGGTTCGGCGTACCCGTCGTCATCGGCTTTGGCGCGGGCTTCGGCTTGTAGGGCTACGCCGTAGGTTTTGGCATCGAGGGCGCGGTTGCGGATTTCGCTGCCAAACTGGTCGTCTAGTTTGGAGACAAGGCGGTCGGCGGCAGCGCGGGCTTCGGCTTCGGTTTCGCGGACGATCATGTGGACGCGAAGGCCGTAATCTA
>JAGQGA010000186.1 GCA_020432595.1 Anaerolineales bacterium
AGTACACGGTTGGGGTGCTGGCCTATCAACTCTTTGCCAATCAGCATCCGTTTGATCTACATGCGGACGATGCCATAGGGGAGATTTTGAACGGTGAGCCACAGTGGGGAAATTTAAGTGTGGGGGAAGCATTAACGGCCGTTATTCGCGCCCTGCTTGCCAAAGCCCCCGCTGACCGACCCCAAACCGCCACCCAGGTTATCCTAGCTCTCAACACAGCTATGGGGCGTGCCATGCCAGAAGAAACGGCCGTTATCCGTGAAAGCTACCTCCAGGCTGCCACCTTTGTCGGCCGTGAAGCGGAAATGGCGCAATTGACAGCCACCCTGGCCCAGGTCAAACAAGGACAGGGCGCGGCCTGGCTCATTGGTGGCGAGAGTGGTGTCGGGAAAACCCGATTATTACGTGAGCTAGAAACGCTGGCTCTAGTGGACGGCTTCCTAGTCCTGCGCGGCCAAGCCGTGCGTGATGGTGGTGGCCTGACTTACCACATTTGGCGGGAAGCATTACGCCACCTCTTGATCACCTCGCCCACCGTAGACTCGCTAACAGCAAGCGTTCTGCTGCCGCTTGTGCCAGACATCGAGCGGCTTCTTGGTCAGGAGGTGCAACCAGCCCCTGCTATCGAAGAAGGGGCAGCGCAGGTGCGGCTCTTTACCACGATAGCCCGGCTCTTTCGCCAGCAAACACAGCCAATCCTGCTGCTGCTGGAAGATCTACAGTGGGCAGAGGAAAGCCTCCTCCCCTTACCCTATCTGACGCGCCTTGTAGCCAAACAGGCGTGGTTTGTCATTGGCACCTATCGTGATGATGAACGGCCAGAATTGCCGCAACTGTTGCCCACAATGAAGTTGCTTACTTTACCCCGCTTGAATGACAAAAGCGTTGCTGAGCTAACTGTTGCCATGCTGGGCAAGGCAGGGCATCAAGCGAACCTGCTGGCACTTTTGCAACGAGAAACAGAAGGCAACACCTTTTTTTTGGTGGAAATTGTGCGTGCCTTGGCTGAAGAGGCGGGGCAGTTGGCCGATATTGGCCGTGCCCAACTGCCCCAAAGCCTAATGCCAGAAGGGATTCAAACCATTATCAATCGTCGTTTGCAGCGGGTGCCGAAAGTTGCCCAGCCGCTTTTGCTGCAAGCAGCCGTTGCCGGGCGGCGACTGGATTTGGCTTTGCTCCGCAACCTGGCTCCAGAACTGGATGTGGATAATTGGTGGCTGTCTGTTTGTGCAGAAACGGCCGTTTTGGAAGTGCAGGGCAACCAATGGCAGTTTAGCCATGACAAGCTGCGCGAGGGTTTACTAGCACAAACGCAGCCAACAACGCTACGGCAGTATCACAGGCAAATTGCGCTTGGCCTAGAAAAACTTTATGGTGATGATGCGAACCATGCCGCTCAACTGGCCTACCAATGGGGACAAGCAGGGCAGACAATCCAAGAGCGACACTACACCTTTTTAGCGGGCAGCCACGCTGCCACCCAATACGCTAACGAGGAAGCCCTCAACTACTTCACCCGCACCTTAACGCTCACGCCATCTGCTGATTTAAAGGGACAATATGAAGCACATCTGGCCCGCGAACAAATCTATAACTTGTTAGCCAGACGTGAGGCACAAGCGGCCGATCTTGAACAGCTTGCCCAACTGGCAGCCCGTCTGGCAGACCCAAGCCGTCAAATTGATGTCCTCTTACGGCAAGCAAATTTTGCCTTTGAGGCCAGCCAGCTTGAACAAGCCAAGGAGATAGCCCAGGAAGCCATCTCATTATCTAACAACCTGGGTGTGGATAGCCGTACCGTAGCCGGTTATCTCATTTGGGGCAAAGCATTACATTGGCAAGGGCAAAATGAGGCAGCTCAATCTGTTTTGGAGCAGGGTCTCACTGTCTGTCGCCAAGTCGGCGATCCACGACTTGAGGCATCAGCCTTAAGAGAATTAGGCTATTTGGAAGCTGAAATGGATGCTTTTGAACAATCACGTCGCAATTGCGAGGCTGGTCTCACAATTGCTCGCTGGCTTGGTGATCGCTGGGAAGAAAGTAAAATCCTGAATATTTTGGGTATATGGGCAGGTCTTCAGCAACTGTATACAGAGGCAAACACACAGTTTGCTGCAAATTTGCTTATCCGAAGAGAAATTGGAGACAGGCAAGGTGAAGCTGAAGCCCTCAGTAATTTGGGCAACCTCGCCGTCATGCAAAGGTTCTATGATCTTGCTCGGCAGTATTGCGAAGATAGTTTCAATATATATCATGAGATTGGCTATAAGATAGGGCTTACTTATACATCGTACAATTTGGGCAATGCGATGGCTCAGTATGGAGCCTATGAAGAAGCCATTGGCTCATTAAGGCGCGGGCTTGCTTTGCTACGCGAACTAGGTCTTAAAAAGTCATGGTGGAGCATGACGCTTGGTACTTTAGGTTATGCGCTGCTCTGCCAAGGTGGCGATAAACAAGCGCAGGCCTGTTTTGATGAAGGACTTGCCATTGCTCAAGAAATAGAAATGCCCGTCAGGAGTTGGGATCATCTTAATTATTTAGGGTATTTGCGGCAATGTCAAGGTGATTTCAAAGGGGCACAATCTTATTATCAAGAGGCATTTCTGATTGTTCAAGCTATACGACCCTATCTTGCTGTGCAAAGCCAGGCTGACTTAGCTTATGTGGCAGTGGTTCTGGGTCAAAACCCAGAACCCTATTTGGGTGCTGTCTTACGCTATCTCGCACACGATCCTCAACTGGAACTTACGGAACAGCCAGGACGGGTCTATCTTCATCTTTATTTAACGTTGGATAGCTTGGGAGATATACGAGCCAAGGGTATCTTGTCTCAGGCGTATCAGTTTGTGCAGGCGATGGCGAATGCAATTGAAGACAAGGCGATTCGGCAGAGTTTGCTGGAAAATGTCGCCGAGTATCGAGAGATTATCCGTCTGTATCGGGAGAGGGTGGTAGAATGGATGGGATGATTAACGGCCGTTACCTCCTCCACGAAAAAATAGGCCAGGGCGGCATGGGCATTGTCCACCGCGCTACCGACCGGTTAACGGGTATCAGCGTCGCTCTCAAGCAGGTCAAACTGTCCTCTGACCACCAACTGTTGTCCAGCAGTTCCCCAGTAGACAGCTTCATCAATATTCGACTGCTGCTGGCACACGAATTCCAAACCGTCGCCTCCCTGCGCCACCCCCACATCATCACCGTTCTCGATTATGGTTTTGATGCTAACCGCCAGCCCTACTTCACCATGCCCTATCTGGCAAACGCCCAAACCATTTTGCAAGCAGGCGACAGCCGAACATTCGCCGAACGCATTCGGCTCATCCAGCAAATGCTCGAAGCCGTGTCTTACCTGCACCGGCGCGGCATCCTGCACCGTGACCTCAAACCCGAAAACGTCCTCGTCGTTGATGGCAGCGTCCGGCTGCTTGATTTTGGGCTGGCAATGATCAAAGGTCAAGCCAGCAGCTCCGCCGGAAGCTGGTACTATGTTGCCCCTGAAGTGCTGCTTGAAAACCCGCCCAGCGAAGCCTCAGACCTCTATGCCATCGGCGTTCTGGCCTATGAACTCCTGGTCGGACATTACCCCTTCGACCGCAACCACCCCGATCTAATCGGCCAAATTCTGGAAGCCGCACCCGACCTGTCCCCTTTGCCCCTCGCCCTGGCCGAAGTTGTTAGTACCCTGCTTGCCAAGCAGCCCGAAGCGCGGTATCAACAGGCAGCTAGTGCAATGGCAGCCCTTAGCACCGCCATCGGGCAACCGCTGCCGGCCGAAACCCAGGCCATTCGTGAAAGCTATCTACAAGCCGCCTCCTTCGTTGGGCGTGAACGCGAGCTGACCACGCTGCGCGAAGCACTGCATGTCGCCAGGGGTGAGCAAGGCAGCCTGTGGCTGGTTGGCGGCGAAAGCGGCGTTGGCAAGTCGCGGCTGCTAACCGAGCTGCGTATTCGCGCTCTAATTGACGGCGTGGTTGTGCTGCAAGGCCAGGCCAGCGGCGAGCAGGGCAGCTCCTCCTACCAAATTTGGCAACCCATTCTGCGTAATTTGCTGCTGCTGGCAGAACCCAATGAGCATACCGCCAGCGTATTGAAGGCAATTGTCCCGGATATCGAGATGCTGCTGGGTCGTTCCATTCCCCCGCCACCAGCACTGAGCGGGGATGCCGGGCAGCAGCGGCTGCTTGAAGCCATCGGCACCCTGTTTCAGCAGCAGACCCAGCCGCTGCTGCTGCTGCTGGAAGATTTGCAGTGGGCCAACGAAGCGCTATTTGTGCTGCGCCATTTACAGCCGCTGCTGGCAACCATGCCGCTGCTTATTGTGGGCAGTTACCGTGCTGATGAAGCCCCGCATTTGCCAGAGGAGGTGCCAGGGGTTCACCTGTTGCCGCTGCCGCGTTTGTCGCCAACGGCCGTTTCCCAGCTCACCCACGCCATGCTCGGCGATTTAGCCAATCGTCCGGAAATTGCCACCTTTTTGCAGCACGAGACGGAAGGCAACGCCTTCTTTTTAGTAGAAACGGTCCGTACACTGGCCGAAGAAGCCGGCCGACTGACTGCCATCGGCAGCCAGCCACTGCCCCAACATCTCTTTCCACAGGGGGTGCAAGCCGTGGTGCAACGGCGGTTAGGGCAGTTACCAGCCACAGCACGGCCGCTGTTGGAAATGGCGGCCATCATTGGGCGGCAAATTGATGAAGCAGTGTTGGCGCATCTGTTCCCACAGCATGATTTGGAAGCGTGGCTCCTGGCGTGTGGCGAAACGGCCGTTTTTGATTTTCACCAAGGATCTTGGCGCTTTGCCCACGACAAGCTGCGTGAAGGGCTACTGCTCGACATCCCAGCCACCCAGCAGCAAACCATGCACCAACAAGTTGCCCAAACCATCGCCCACATCCATCCCAACCTAAACCAAACCGCTGCCATCCTGGCACACCATTGGCAGCAGGCTGGCGACACTGCCCAAGCGGTCGGCTATTGGCGGCGTGCGGGTGATGTCGCTGCTAATGCCTATGCGAATGCTGAAGCCATTACCTACTACAACCAGGCTCTCACGCTCATGCTACAGCTTGCCCAAGCCAACCCAACCCCCGACCGCCTGACAAAAATCAGCGACCTTTACACCCATTTGGGGCGTGCGCTAGAGCTAAATGCCCAGGTTGAGAAAGCAATGGCTCTCTATGAGGCAATGGAAACAACGGCGCAACAGCTACAAGACCTGCCTATGGAACTGATGGCACTGGTAAGCCAGGGGCAAATTCGCTGTACCGGAACCCCCTTCTTTAACCCTGAAATTGGCGAACAACTTTCCCAACGCGGGCTAACGCTGGCGCAAACATTGGGCGATGCTGTGGCCGAAGCCAAAATTAACTGGAACCTGCTCAATTTGTACCGCTATAGTGACAAGATGGCTGAGGCGCAGCAGTGTGGTGAACGGGCGCTGGCACTCTTGCAGCCGTTTGACCTGCCAGAGCAAAAAGCGTTTGCGCTGAACGATTTGTCCCACGTCTATCGGTCGCTGGGGCTATCGGTGCAATCACAGGAATGTCTGACGCAAGCCATTGGATTATGGCGGCAAATCAACAACCTGCCCATGCTGGCCGACAGCCTGTCAACGGGTTGTTTTGTAGCGGCTTATACTGGTGACTACGCGCAGTCTATCGCCTTTGCCGATGAAGCGTATGCGGTTAGCAGTTCCATCCACAACATCTGGGGGCAATCGTACAGCCGCTGGTATGTGGGCAATGCGTATTGGGAACTGGGACAGCCCAGCCAGGCACTGCGGCTGATGGACGATGGCATTCGCTGGGGAGAAGAGTCGGGCTTTAGCTTTGCTCAGGTCAGCATTCGCGCCGACCAGGCGCTGGTTTATGGCGGACTGGGCGCAACGGAAAAGGGAATCGAACTCGCCAAATTGGCGGTAGTGCGAGCCGAAGAAGTGGCACCACATACCCGCCCCTATGCGCTGGCGGCACTGGCGCGGCTGTATTTGTTGGCTGGGGATGTGGCGGGGGCAAAAACGGCCGTTTCCGCCATCACCACCTCGCTCAACAACATAGACATCCTCTGGCCGCCCCTTGTCCCTTTTATCGCCTGTCAGCTTGCCTTTGCTCAAGGAAACTACGCCAAAGCCGCCCAGCTTATTGATGAACGGCTGGAATGCCTACAAAAATATGGTCTCCACGCCTTTGTACCCGAACTGCTGCTGCTGCAAGGGGAAACCTTGCTGGCAATGGATCAAACCCGCATCGGCCACGAAGCCCTGCAAGATGCCACCGCCGCAGCCCGCCATCTTGGCTCAAAGCGAATCTTGTGGCAAGCACTAGCGCGACTATCGCTCTTGGAAGCGCAAACCACAGCAGCGCAGCAACGGCAAGAGGCAGTAGACATCACTACCTGTATCAGCAACCAGATTGACGACCCACTCCTACAGCAATCATTTGCCGCCCTTGTGACAAAACAAATAGCTCCCCCTGCCTAATCGCTACGCCTGCCCCAGCCGCTCTAGCAGCATACAATATCCGTGCTGCCCACGCCGGAAGCTGCTAAGGCGGTAAAATTCGTTGGGGGCGTGCAAATTCTCATCTTCCAGCCCAAAGGCAAAGGTGAGCGGGTAGACCCCCAGATTATCCAGCAGCAGCCGGTAAATGGGCACGCTGCCGCCGGTGCGAACGTAGAAGGGAGAACGGCCGTAAAGTTCCTCCAACACCTCATGCGCCGCCTGGTTAGCCGGATGGTCGCTTGCCATCAAATAGGGGTCAGCTTTGCTGGCAAGCTGCGTCACCGTCACCGTTACCCCTGATGGCGCTACCTTTTCCACATGCGCCCGAATCAGATCGGCAATTTTATCCGGCCCCTGGTTTGCCACCAAACGGCAGGTAATTTTGGCGTGCGCCTCGTTGGGCAGCACCGTCTTCACCCCATCCCCCTGAAAACCACCCCACACCCCATTGATTTCCAGCGTCGGCCGCGCCCAACTGCGCTCATAGGTAGTGTAGCCTGGCTCGCCATACAGGGCAGAAACCTGCAAGTCGGCCATAAATTGGGCTTCGTCATAGGGAATTTCGGCAATCTTGGTGCGGTCATCATCCGAAAGTGGCACCACGTCGTCAAAAAAGCCCTCCACCAAAATTTTGCCGTCGGCGCTCCGCATGGAGGACAAAATGTAGGCGAGGGCGTGGAGCGGGTTGGCAACTGCCCCCCCATAAACCCCAGAATGCAAATCCCCTCTGGCTCCCTTTACGTCAATTTGCAGCGCCGACAGCCCTTTGGTGCTAAGCCAGATACACGGCTGGCTTTCGCTCCACTGGCTGCCATCGGAGCTAACGATATAGTCACAGCTAAATTTGTCCTTGTTAGCGGCAATAAACGGCGGCAAATGGGGGCTGCCAATCTCTTCCTGCCCTTCAAAGAGGCATTTGATGTTCACGGGCAGGCTGCCGCGACTGCGAAGCAGGGCTTCCATTGCCACAATGGGCACAAACATGTTGCCTTTGTCGTCGGAAGCACCGCGTGCGGTAATACGGCCGTTTTCGACCACCGGGTCAAACGGGTCACGCGCCCACAAGTGGAGGGGGTCAACCGGCTGCACGTCAAAATGGCCGTAAATTAGCACAGTGGGTTTGCCAGGGGCATGGAGCCAGTCGGCATAGACAACGGGATGCCCGGCGGTGGGCATAATTTCAATGTTTTCCAAACCGGCCGTTTCTAATCGTGCTGCTACCCACTCCCCCGCCTGCTGTACATCAGACGCATGTTCCGGCAAGCTGGAAATGCTGGGAATACGGACAAAATCAATCAGTTCTGTGACAAAGCGATCCTGGTTTTCGTTTAAATAAGTTTCCCAATGACTCATCGTTCTTCCTTTGGTGTCTTGTAGCCGAGGATGATGCATCATATTGCAAAGGCTCGGCTACACGCATTTTGTGGCTACATAAACTGTCGGGCAAAGTTTACCCAACATCTGGTAAACACCCCAGTGGCAATCGGCTAACTCGACTAAGTAATCAAGCTCACCCACTTGGGCAATAAGCGCGTCGCGGTTGCGACGCAGCCGCGCCAACCGCAAAAGCTGCTGGCTTGTCAGGCAAGTGCCATCCTCTTCCCAATGCTCACGCCACTCACTGTCTACCTGGTCAATCTGATCAATGACAAACCCGGCCTGGTGCAGGCCAGCCTCCAGATATGCGTGGGACATATTTTGCGGCGTGATCACTAGTGTTTCAAAGAGCCACTGCGCTTCCAGTGGCTCCAGCTTGTCGGTGGCAAGGGTGACGTAAATGAGCAGCCGGCCGCCAGGTTGCAGCACGCGGGCAAATTCGGCCAGAGTTTGGTGCAATTTGGGTGGATGACCCAGCACATCGCGGCACCAAACGGCCGTAAATGCCCCACTCGGCAGCGGCAAATCCTGAATGTCCCCTTGAACGGCCGTTACCCGACCCACCATCTCCCGTTCTGCCATGACCTTCTGGGCATTAACCACATTGCGCGTCACCAGATCCACCCCCACCGCCTGGTAGCCAAACCGCGCCACCAGTTCGCAGGTATGCTTGGTGTCGCGGCAGCCGGCATCCAGCACCAACGACCCTGCCGCCAGCCCCAACGCCCCCATTTTGTCATACAGCATCGTCGCCGGGCGCGGCTGTAAGCTGCGGTTCACCAATGCGTCAAATTCTTCCTCACGAACGGCCGTTTCCCCATATACCTCGGCCACTGTCCGATTATTACCCATGTTCACCTCCTGCATCAATAGGACGCTTTATGTGCCAGGTGCTTTGAAAATACCTGCCACGTCGTGTGTTTGCGGCAACGGCCGTTTTAACACCCCCACCGCAATCCCCAGCCGCTGAATTTCGGCCGAGCCACCTGCCAGCGTAAACGCCCGCGCATCTCGGAACATGCGCTCCACCGGGTGGTGACGGCCATATCCCTCGGCTCCTAGTAGTTGAATGGCGACGCTCGTTACACGAATTGCCATCTCCGAGGCAAACACCTTGGCTACA
>JAGQGA010000187.1 GCA_020432595.1 Anaerolineales bacterium
ACTCAAGGAGGGTTGTGATTTGAGCGTGGCGATTGGTCAGAGTTGCTCTAGCAGCCTGTCGGGGAGGGATTTGGTGCGTGGTGCATGGAAGATGGATTTTCTGATGCACCATGTACAACCCACGTTAAAAGTGAGTCAACCCCTTGAATGCCGAAAGAGCCAAATATCTTAATCTCCTAACAACCGATTCCACACCGCTGCCACTTCCTCATCGGCCAAATCCTGCTCTAGCACCCACCCTAAAATCGTGCCGCAGTCGTGGCAAAAGGGTTGGCTATCCCGGCTAATGCTTTCTGGCAATGCCCAGCATTCATCCGCGTTCGTCCGCGTTTGTCCGCGTCCCGTTTCCTCTCCCGCCAACACCAAAATCACGTCATGCACCAGCGCGTTTTGCCCCATGATGTGGACAGAACTGAGGTTTTCGGCATGGACAACGTAACGATTGACCAGCCGAAAACCGGCGCGGCGCAGTGCCAGCGACAGGGCGATCCACGCTTTGGGGTTCCAGTGGTGGAAGGTGAAGATAAAACGGCCGTTTTCCCTTAACACCCGCCGACATTCGGCAAAAATCCCCGTCAGCACCGCCTCATACTGACCCGTTTCATTGGTGCGTGGCCCAACGGCCGTTTGTCCCAACGCCACTTCGCCCTGCACCCACTCCGGCACCATCTGCCGCAGCCAGACGTGGAAATAGCCAGCCAGGTCGCTGTACTGCACGCTGTCAAAATAAGGCGGGTCGGTGACAATAAAATCCACGCTGCTGTCCGGCAACGCTAGTGCCTCCGATGACCCTTCCAACAGCAAAAAGCGGCGGCGGCTCGCTTGCAGTGCGGCAAAATCCGTTTGCTCCAAGCCAGCATCCCGCTCCTCGGCAATTGTCACCTTGTGGGCGCGTCCCCGCACAATGCGCCGTTCCTCTGGCTGCTGCGCCCACAGCCGCCCCCGCCGAATTCGGCTTTCAAACAGGTTTCTCAATGAGCCGGAAGCACGGGCGGCATAAATCGGGTTGTTTTCTACCGCCGTGGCCGGAAATGAATAGGCGTGGTGGGCAAAAACGTGGCGAATCGCCCCCGGCCGGCTTTTGGCTCCCCCTTTGTAGCGGCACAGCAGGGCGTTAAATTCCAGCGAGGTGGAAACAAGCAGCGCCAAATTAAGCCGCACCAGCGGGTCAAAGTCGGGCAGCAGGGCGATGGCGTGATGCAGCACGGCCAACTGGCGGCTGCTAAACAGGTCGAGGTAGCTGCTAATGCCCCGGTCGGCCAAACTTTCGCTTTTGTCGCCGGGAGCTAGTTGGAAGTCGGCTGGGTCGAAGAGCGTGGGGCGTAGGGTGTCGGCTTGAGCCAGGCTTTGCCACTGACCGGCATCGGGGGCGGCGAAGAAGAGCTTGTGGCGGGGGCATTTGCCGACGACGGCAATGGGGACGTAGCGTTGGGGGAAGGAAACGGCCGTTTCTTCCCGATACGCCTGCCGATGCCCATTCAAAAAGCGGCTTTGCCGTTCATAGATGGGCAGCCGCTCCTGCGCCACCGACTGGCTAATCCGCTGCTCGTTGTGGTAAATGTCGTGGGTGTCGGGGCAAATGCGAACGACGCTGCCGTCGCGGTTGTGGCGCAGGATGAGCGAATCTACAAAAAGAGCAAAACGGCCGTTGTGCTGCCGCTTGTGGCCGTAAAGCATGTAGCGCATATCCGTTTCCACGCTGCAGTGGGGGCAGCAGGTGCGGTAAAGATGGTTGTGCCGGGCATAAAGCAGGCCAAAAAAACGGCGAAACCCTTGTTCTAGCTGCCATAGCGGGAATTCAGACAGCGAGGCGCGGGCTTGCAGCACGGGAATGGGGTCAATATCGGCTCCCACCACGTTGGCTCCCAACCGAATCGCCTCATGCAGCGTCGTGCCACCCCCCATCATCGGATCCAGCACAATTTTGCCCGCCAGCCCCCCGGCGGCGTAATAATCCTGCTGCGACGGGTCGGCCACCAAATGTTTGAAAATGGTGCGAAAGGTGGTGCCGCACCGCCGCGCCCACCATTTGTGCAAATAGCTGTTGGGGCGGTACAGATGTTTGTTGTATGACTCTTTCTTAGCCAGGGCATCGGCAAAGGCAACGTCGAAGTGGCGGTCTATGGGGAGGATGGTCATAAAGTGAGATTGGAGATTGGAGATTGGAGATGGTGAACCGTCATCAATCTCCAATCTCCAATTACCAAATCTTTTCTATCTCCCACACATCCAACCGTTTGAGGTGACAACGGCCGTTTCCCCATTGGCTCACCACGCCCAGCCACGCGCCCGTGCTGTCGGCGCGGGTGGGGTAGATGCGAGCGGTTAGAACAGTACGGCCATTGGCAAAGACCTCGATCACGGAGTTGTCAACAAAGACGTGGAGCCGCAGTGGTTCGTCTGCCGCTAAAGGCAGCATTCCGCGCTGTAGTTCGCGGTTTTGGGCAAGGTCGAGGCTGCTTTCGGCACAGCGAATGGTGAGTTCGCCGTAGTCGCCGTTGTAGCTGATGACCGTTTCTTCATCGCCGTCAGGGGAGCAACGGACTTTGAGCTGGATGATGCAGTTGACGTGGGCATCGAATTCGGCGAGGAGTTCAAAGGTGGTGGAGGAAACGGCCGTTAATAAATTTTCACCCTCCACTGCCATCTCCACATCTTCCCATGTTTGCTGTTCCCCACGTAGCTTTTGCAGTTCCGGCACTGGCTCTTGCCGCATAAAGCCATCGTCGCCCAGCGTTAGCAATCGGGGCAGCGAAGCCACGCCCGACCACCCCGCCTTGATTTGCGCGTCGCCACTGCGCCCTTCCCGCAGCCAACCGAACATAATACGATGGCCGTTTTCGTCCACAAACGATAGCGGCGCATACAGCGAGTTGCCATTGTCCACCGACCACTGCTTTTCTGGCGTAAAAACGTGGTTTTCATAGCTGCCGACAAAATAAATCGCCTTTTGCAGCGGAATGGGCGACAGCACCAGCACGTATTTGTCGCCTAATGGGAAAAAGTCGGGACATTCCCACATGGTTCCCGTTTCCAAACTGCTGCCCACGCAGTGCAGCCCCACATATTCCCAATCCACAATATTGCGCGAGCGATAGAGGAAGGTGGCCCCGCCCACGCCGCGAATGCCGCTGCCAATCACCTGATACCACCACTCCCCTTCCTGCCAGACGGAATGATCGCGGAAGCCCAGCACGTCTAATCCGGCCGGCGGCGCGGGGATGATGGGGTTGCCGTCAAATTTGGTGATGGCGCGAAGCATGTCGTCTCCGGTTGCGAGGCAAGGCAATTGGTCGTGGCCGCGCACGCCGGTGTACATAATTGTTGGTGTGCCGTTGTGGTTGAAGGCGTAGCCTGAAAACACGCCGTCCTGATCGACTGAATCAGGTGTGGGGTAAATGGCGATGGGCAGCTCTTCCCAATGCACCAAATCCTGGCTGACGGCGTGGCCCCAGTGCATGTCGGCCCAGTAGGCACCGTAGGGATGATGTTGGTAGAAAAAATGGTATTCGCCGCGCCAGTGGATGAGTCCGTTGGGGTCGTTCATCCAGTGGCGCGGAGGCAGGTAATGGTATTGCGGCCGTTGGCCGTCGTGGGGTAAGCGATCTAGGATCATGGGGTATTACTCTTCTTCTGGACTGAATCGGGCTTCAAAAATATTTAAAAATTGCTTGAAATCAGCCAAAACTGGCGCAATGGCATCCTGCAAGATACGATAATCAACGGTTTCATACATATGGACAATGACATTACGCATCCCAGCGGCCTGTTGAAGCCGTTGCGCGAGTTCATCAGGTAGCCAGCCTTGTTTAGCCGCTTCCTGAAATGCACCGCGATAGGTTGTGGCTGTTACATTTTGTTCAGCAAGCAAATGGAAAAGAATGTCGCTGGCAACCATGACCAATAGCTCCAGGATTCGTTCTAGCTTGTAATGATCTGATTGGATGTTTTGCCAAGAAGCATGTTCATAGGGAGCCAAATCAGCTAGTAGCTGGCGTAGATAGGTAAGTTTACGTAATAACACATCATGAGCCACGGCGAATCTCCTCCGCAAAACGGTGCAGTTGTTCACGAGCGGCTTGGCGGAAGCGCCAACTGTCGTTGTAGGCGTGCCAAAGCTGGGCGCGGTGGTGCATCCAGAGGTGGTCGGCTTGTTCGTAGAGCAAACGGCCGTTTCGCGCAATCTCCCACCCCAGCACCGGATCCAAATCGGCCGACACCAGCACCAAACTCACATCTTGGTCAAGCAGCGTTTCCAATTCGACGATCCAAGCGAGTTTTTGCAGGGGGTCAAACGGCCGTTTCGGCCACACCGCCAAATCTACATCACTATCCGGCCGCGCCTTGCCCATTGCCCGCGAACCAAACAGCACGCACAGCCGCACCTGCTTGGCTGCTGCCCAGGCAATCAGACGCTCTTGCTGTTCGGAGGTTAGCTGCATCATGTGCATCATGATAGCACAATAAGCCTTTATGCTGAAAATAGGACGCAGACAAATAGGTTCTGTTGACATTTGGTAAAAAGAAGCAGATTTCACCGCAGAGGGCGCAAAGATCGCAGAGATTTGTCTTGTTTTCTTCGCTTTCTCTGCGTCCTTTGCGGTTCAAATTCTGAAATGTCAACACAGCCTAAAACTGTATGCTGACTGAGGACGAAAGACAGAGGACGGCGGTCAAGCCGCTGTCGGTCGTCCGTCGTCCGTCTTTTGGACCTCAGCATTTTGTCTGGTGAGAATAATAAAGGCCATATCGTCACCAGTGCGGCAAAACCGTTGCCGGGGCTGAAAGCCAGCCTTTTGCCAAACGCGCTGCGCCCGCTGGTTGAAGGCGGCGATGGTGACACGAAAGGCGGTGGGTTGGAAGGTGGTGGCGGCGAAGGCAAGAACGGCCGTTATCACCCCCAACCCAACCCCCTTGCCCAGCCCCGTCAAGTCTGGGCGAATGCCCAGCCCAATGTCGAGAGCTTCCTCGCTGTAGTCACCACCGTCTACCGTGGCATCAGCAAAAAAGGTGCAGAAGCCGATGAGTTCGTTGGTAGGGGTGGTGATGGTGTAAAAACGGCCGTTTTTCTCATCCTCAAAATACGGCCACTCATTCTCCACCACCGCATGGGGTGAAAAATTGTACACGTCATAAGGTGGCTCATAGTGCCACGCCATCACCTGCGCCAAATCCGCCATGGTAAACGGCCGAAAAAGCCGCTTTGGCGGCAAAGTGGTCATTGACTATCCGGCAGTTGGCACCAGGCACCAACGGCCGGCCAGCACAATACCACCCCGCCGCTTGCCACCACATCCTCCCGCAGCCGCGCCTCCAGCGTGTCCACGCTCGCCTCGTCAAAGCCCGCGATCTGGTGCGCCGCCGCCATCGGCAGCATACTGCGAATGCTTTCCGCCATATAGCGATAGAGCAAGCTGTCGGCTCCTCCTTCCACCACCGCTTCGGCGTGCATCTGTGGCGCAGGCAGCCCGGCCGCCACAAACGTTTGCCGCAGCCGATAGCCCGCCTCAATGTCGGCCACCGCCGCCACGACGGCACACTTCCAGCGAACGACTTCATCATACAGTGGGGAAAAAGGGATGGAATGCTGCCCGTTGAGCAGTGCCGCCATGTGCGACTCCACAAAAATGACCAGCCCACCAGGGCGAACGGCGCAGACCGCTTGGGCTAACACTTGGGCTGGGTTGGGCTGGTGCATCAGCACAAAACGGCCGATTAGCGCGTCAAACTGACCAATGTTAACTGCTGCTGAGGCTTCACCAACTCGAAACGTTAGATTGAGTCTCGGCCATTGCTTGGCGCGAACTTTAGCCGAGGCAATTGCCTGCTCATCCAAATCCAGCCCCAGCACCGACCCCGTTTCTCCGACAATTTCTGCCGCCAGCCGCGCCACATCGCCCGAACCGCAGCCAATATCCAGCACCCGCATCCCTGGCCGCAGCCCGCCACTCAACAACGTGCGCCGGGTCATCCCCTCGTAAATCAGCCCTTGCAGATCCAGCCGATCCAACTCACGTGCCGTATGCCCCAGCACGTATTGGTCTTTGTTATGTTCAGCAGCCAAAATGATTCCTATGGTGTTTAAGGTGCAGCATTCTAGTTTTTGAATTTATAGAGATGCTGAAACAACGATTTTGTGCATCAACCAGTTCGACAAGAATGTTAGCACTGACTTCATCAACCCTTTTTACTTTAATATCTTGGGAATGATAATTTTTACCCACTAAATATTTGGCAATTTCTATAGCTCTTTTTTGATCAATAGGCTCTTCAAGCGGATCTTGCAGATGTTTAGATTTTATCCACTCATAAATGCCTTTGATTATTTCTACTGCAAGGCCACTAGCTATTCCAGATACAATGGACACAGTTATTTCATGAGAATATCCACTTGCTCCTATCTCATGCCTTGTTTTCTTATCTTCTATTGAATAGGCTCCTACACTCAAATTTTTTACTAATTCATTTGCCAAATCATCTACAAATGTTTCATTGAGTAGCCCTGGTTTTAGATCTATTTCACTTAATTCTTGTAGTACCCCGTTTGATGTAAAAAATACTTTTAGAATTCTTTGATCGGCATAGAATGGCATTTAGACTCCAAGTAAAACATCGTTATAAATAGTAGACTCGCTTCACAATAAGATATACCACCAGATATGGTGGTTTTTGGCATCGAAATTCGCCAATGAACCGGCACATATGGTGGTGCTGGCTTATAGTGAAGTAACTCTAGTTATTCACACATTATTCATAAACCACATCTACCTGTTGGCGGGTGGCGGCTGATTGCAGGATGGCATCGCAGATGGCGGCGTTGATGTAACCATCGCGGAAGGTGGCTCCGATGGGATCCACGGCTTTGTTGTTGACGATGCAGTCGAGCAGGTGGGTGAGTTCGTGGACGAAGGTGTGTTCCCAGCCAATGATGTGACCGGCCGGCCACCAATTTTCCAGCCACGGGTGCTGCGGCTCGGTGACGAGAACGTTGGTAAACCCTTGCGTAGTGTTGGGTTCGCTGCCCACCCAGAATACGTCTAGCTCGTTCATGCGCTCCAAGTTGAAGCGGATGGAGCCTTTTTCGCCGTTGATCTCAAAGGTGTTGCCGTTTTTGCTGCCAGCGGCAAAGCGGGTGGCTTCCAGCGTGCCGATGGCGCCGTTGTCAAACTCCACGCAAGCAACAAAGGCATCGTCTACGGTGACTTGGCCCATGCTGCCGTCGGCTTCCGGCCGTTCGGGGATAAAGGTGCGGGTCATGGCGCTGACGGATTTGATTTCGCCGACGAGATAGCGGCCGAGGTCAATGATGTGGGCACCGAGGTCGCCGAGGGCACCGCTGCCGGCGTTTTCCTGGCGCAGCCGCCAAATCATGGGGGTGTTGAAGTGGGGCATGATCCATTCTTGCAGGTAGCGGGCGCGGAAATGGTAGATGCGCCCCAACGCACCACTGGCGATGAGCTGCCGTGCCTGGGCAACGGCCGGTACAAAGCGGTAGTTAAAGGCGACCATGTGTTTGACTCCGGCTTTTTCGACGGCATCGAGCATGGTTTTGGCTTCTTCGGCGGTGCGAGCAAGCGGTTTTTCGCAAAAGACGTGCTTGCCCGCTTGGGCGGCAAGGATGCAGGGTTCGGCGTGGGCATCGTTGGGGCCGCCGTTGTCAAACAGTTGGATGCGGTCGTCGGTGAGCATGTCGCGCCAATCGGTGTAGTAGGTTTCATAGCCAAAGCGGCGTTGGGCTTCGGAAACGGCCGTTTCGTTCCGCCCCGCAATTGCCACCAGCTTGGGGACGGCCGGCGGGGGGTACATCATGTAAGAAATTTTCTTGAGGGCGTTGCTGTGGGCTTTGCCCATAAAGGCATAACCCAGCATCCCTACGCCTACTTCCGGAGCTTCTCCGGCTGCACCAGTAGCGGCCATTCGTGTAAATGTTTGTTCACTCATTTTCAAGAATTTACCGCAGAGAGCGCCAAGAGCGCAGAGTTTCTCTCTCTTAATCTTTGCGTCCTCTGCGGTTCAATAAGAAACACTATTTGTCTGAGGCAAAAGCAGCATCGAAAGCAACATCGGAGGGGGTGAGGTCGAGGCGGCGGACGTGAGCGAGGGCTTCGGGTGCACCCTGAAAGCGGTGCATCCCGTTGTCTTCCCATTCGATGGACCAAGGACCACTGTAGCCAATGTCGTTGAGGGCGCGGAAAACGCGCTCGAACGGCACGCCGCCCCGCCCTGGGGAAACGAAGTCCCAGCCGCGCCGATGGTCGCCAAAGAATTTGTGGGAGCCGACGATGGAATTACGGCCGTTTATCAGCCGCACCGACTCTTTGACGTGCATATGGTAAATCCGATCCGCAAACTCGTAGACAAACTCCACGGGATCCACCATTTGCCAATACAAGTGGCTGGGGTCAAAGTTAATGCCAAATGCTTCGCGGTGGTTGATTGCTTTTAACGCTTCTTTGGTCGTCCAATAATCATAGGCAATCTCCCCCTGATGCACTTCCAGAGCAAACCTGACACCGACCTCATCAAAAACGTCCAAAATCGGATTCCAGCGGTCGGCAAAATCCTGATAGCCGGCTTCAATCATGGTGGGGGGGACGGGCGGAAACATGGCAAAGACATGCCAAATTTTGGAGCCTGTGAAGCCGTTGACCACGTTAACCCCAAACAGTTTGGCTGCCCTTGCCGCCATTTTCATGTCTTCGGCGGCTCGCTGTCGCACCCCTTCAGCTTCGCCATCGCCCCAAATGCGGGAGGGGAGGATGCTTTGGTGCCGTTCGTCAATCATGGCATCGCAAATGGCCTGCCCGTTGAGATGGTTGCTGATGGCAACACATTTCAGACCATATTTGTTGAGCAAATCCCATTTTTGGCGAACATAAGCATCATCTTCAAGTGCTTTGTCTACTTCAAAGTGGTCGCCCCAACAGGCCAGTTCCAGCCCGTCGAAGCCCCATTCC
>JAGQGA010000188.1 GCA_020432595.1 Anaerolineales bacterium
TTTGTGGAGAGCATTGCCGATGCGGCTGCCTCACGCAAAGTGGGGTATGGTCTGGATGAGGGGGTGCAGATGGGGCCGGTGATTGACCCCAACAGCAAGGCACGGATTGAGGGGTTGATTGGGAAAGGGGTGGCTGAAGGGGCGAAACTGGTGGTGGACGGCCGTAATCAAAAAGTGTCCGGCTACGAAGATGGCTACTTTGTTTTCCCCACCGTTCTGGATCATGTGCCGCCGCAGGGCGAAATTGCCCACACCGAAATTTTTGGCCCGGTGCTGAGCGTGATGCGTGCCAAGACTGTTGATGATGCGATTGAGTTGGTGAATAAACGCGCCTATGGCAACATGGCCTGCATTTTCACCGGCAGTGGTGCCGTGGCGCGTAAATTCCGCTATGAAGCCGATGCTGGCAACATCGGCATTAACATTGGCGTGGCCGCGCCGATGGCCTATTTCCCATTTAGCGGCTGGAACGAAAGTTTCTTTGGCGATTTGCACGGGCAAAGTCATCATGGTGTGGAGTTTTATACACAAACCAAAGTGGTAGTGGAGCGTTGGCCGAAGGAATGGAGTCGGCAATTTTAGAAAGATATTGCGTGGTGCGTGGTGCGTTCGTGGGCACCACGTACCACGCACCACGTTAAATCAAGGCCATGTCAGAACAAAAAATTTTCGTTGCCAATGCCCCCTGCTCGTGGGGTGTAATCGAAAATACGGAAGGCGAGCGGAAGACATATTTGGATGTCATTAATGAAATGTCGGCCGCAGGCTATGTGGGCACGGAGCTGGGGGATTGGGGGTTTATGCCTACTGACCCGGCGGTGCTGATTTCCCAGTTGCAGGAACGTCATTTGCAGATGTTGGGGTCGTGGGTGTCGGTGCGGCTGTATGATGCCGATTACCATGCGGCGGGGGTGGCGCAGGCGGTAAAAACGGCCGAATTGCTCCGCGCTGTGGGTGGTGAAAACTGCTTTATCGTCATTGGCGACGACCACAGCACCATTCCCCTGCGCCACGATAAGTCGGGGCGGATTACGCCAGAGATGGTGCTGCCGGATGACCAGTGGGGGGTGTATACCGAAGGGGCGATGAAGGTTGCCAAAGCTGTGAAAGAAGCGACTGGGCTGCGCTCGGTGATCCACCATCATGGGGCAACCTATGTGGAAACGCCGGCCGAAATCGAGAAGTTTTTGCGCCTAACCGACCCGGAACTGCTGGGCATGGTGTTCGACACCGGTCACTACATGCTTGGCGGCGGCGACCCGGTGGTGGGGCTGCAAAAACATGCCGACCGGGTTTGGCACGTGCACTTTAAGGATTTTGACCCCAACGTGGTCGCCCAAGCGGATGCTAACGGCTGGGGGTATCAGCAGATGATTGGGCAGGGGGTGTTCCCGGAATTGGGTAAGGGGGCGGTGAATTTTACGGCCGTTTATGCCCAACTTCAGGCCATGAACTACCAGGGCTGGATTGTTGTGGAGCAGGATGTGCTGCCAGGTATGGGCAGCCCCGCCGCAAGTGCCACCCGCAACCGAGCCTATTTGCGTACCATTGGGCTGTAGGTTAGCGATTTGCGATTGAACCGCAGAGGGCGCAAAGAACGCAGAGATTTTGCTTGTTTCCTCTTTCTTCGCGCCCTCTGCGAACTTTGCGGTTCAAATTCTGACAAGCTGTTAGCGAAAATGCTCGTATTCGACTTTGTTGACGCGAGCCTCGACCAGGACGGGGTGGGTTAACCCAGCCGCCTCGCGCAGCGTTTCTTCAGCCGTTGCCACATTGTCCACCAAACGATAGGACAGCCCAAACGCGGCCGCCAGTGCTTCATAGTTTGTGTAACCAAACTCGGTGGCGTGAATTGTCACCTCCTGACGCAGTTGTTTTAGCCGAATCAGCGACAGCGCCTCGTCCACGACGACCAAAATGATCAGCGGCTGCTGTAATCTTGCCACCGTTGCCAATTCGCCAGCATACATCAGCAGCGCCCCATCCCCGGCAATGGCGACAACGGGGCGGTGGAGCTGGGCGGTGCGAATGGCGATGGCTCCGGGGATGGCGTAGCCCATGGCCGACAGCCCGTTGGCGACAAAAACGCTTTTGGGGGTGTTGGTGCGCCACTGCTGCAAAAAGACGAGTTTGAAAGCGCCCACGTCCACAGTAACGGCCGTTTCTTCCGGCAACGCCCGCCGCAGAGCGGCAATCAGGTCGTGGAGCTTGAGACAGCCGGGGGTGTCAGGATAGGGCGTTACCAGGGCGGCGGCGATTTGCTGGCGAATGTCGGCGGCGCGGGCGACACCATCGCTGTGGGGCTGGCGGATGGTTTGCAGGTGGGTGAGTAGGGGGGATAAACGGCCGTTAACCGCCACCACCGGTCGCAAAGCAGGGTCATCGGCCTCCGCTTCGGCCAGGTTGAGTACCGGCGCGGGGCTGTTCCAGGTGGAGGTCACAAAATCCACGCTGTCTAGACCCACACCCACCACCAAATCGGCTTCGTTCAACGCTTGCCGCAGTGCCTTGTCGCCATAAGCAGTGAAGACCCCGGCAAAAAGGGGGTGGTTTTCCGGGAAATGGCCTTTGGCTTTGGGGGTGACGGCTACGGGAATTTGCCAGGCTTCGGCCAAAGCCAGCAGCTCTGGCTGCGCCCCGGCCGCTTCCACCCCCACGCCTGCCAGCAAAAACGGCCGTTTTGCCTCCCGCAAATAAGGCAAAGCCGCCTCCAACATCACCGGGTCAAAGGGTTCGGGTTCGGGCGGGTTGGGCAGGGCGATGGGGGTGGTGAGGGGAAGAACGGCCGTTTCCGGGTCAACCGCCACATGCACCGCACCGCGTGGCACCTGCTGCGCCAGTTGCCAGCTTGCTGCCAACGTCGCCGGGGTGTTGTCGGGCGTTAAATGGTGGCTGCCCTTGGTTTGCCCAAACAATGCCGTCAAATCCACCTTCATATGTGTGACATTGGGCAGCCATGAAGCGGCAATCTCGGCCGTGATTGCCAGCACCGGCGACCGTTCCCGCGTGGCGGCGGTGGCTCCAGCGGCCAAATTGACTGCGCCGGGGCCAACGGTGGAGAGGCACACGCCGGGCGAGTCGGTCAACTGCCCTAGGACATCGGCGGCGAAGGCGGCACTGATTTCATGGTGCATCAGCGTCAGCCCAATGCCCGCCTGCCGCAGTGCTTCGACAACAGGCACATTTTCCCCGCCAGGCAGCCCAAAGACGGTTTGCACACCACTGTTTTTGAGAAACGTTGCTAAATATTCCGCTATGGTCATGATCTTTCTTCCTGTTGTTTTTGTCATTATCAAACTGTTTACGTATTATAAAGACCGCCTAGCTAAATGGCAGGTTTGCTTTTGATGGTACGAACAACAAAGAAGCCACAAACGTGGAAACAAACGGTGCGAAATTTAATGTTGGCTCATCCGGCCAGCAAGCTGCTGTTGAATCATGCCGATGCTTGGGGAACTGCACTCATCATCAGCATGGTGATGCTGCTGGTGCATGATGCTGTGACCCCGCAGACGATGCTGCTGTTAGGGGCGTACAGCGGCGGCTACTGGTTGGCCTTTGCGCTGAATGATTTTTATGACGCGCCGGTGGACGCGCTTGACCCGACCAAGCGGGAACGCAACTATTTTGTGGGGCGGCAGGTGGGGAGGGGAAAATTAACGGCCGTTCTTCTCCCTCTCCTCCTCTTCTTCCTCGTTGTTTTTGCCCAATTCGGTCGGCTGGGGCTGCTGCTGCTGGCACTCTGCCTCTTTATCATGTGGAGCTATTCTGCTCCGCCGCTGCGGCTCAAAAGCCGGCCGGGGCTGGACATCCTCACCCACGCCCTCTTTGTTCAAACCTTCCCCTACATCATGGGGCTGCTGCTCATTAGTGCACGCTGGACGCTGCTCGATGGTTTTATCATCGCTATCCTCTTTTTCGCCTCGCTGACGGCGCAAATTGAGCAGCAGGTGCGCGATTTTGCTGTGGACGCGCAGATGGAGCAGACCTTTGCCACGCGGCTGGGGCATGGGCGCACCAATTGGCTGCTCAAGGCCACAACGGCCGTTATGATGCTCATTGCCATCGTCGGTCTAGCCATCCGCATCTTTCCACCCTTCATCATCACCTTTGGCGCGTTGGCTCTGCCCGCCTTTCTCCATCGCTTCCTCCGCCAGCAGCATGTCCCGCGCTCTGAGTGGCTGGTGTTGGGTTCCATTGGGGCGGCAGTGGTGTATACAACGGCCGTTTTTATCTATTCGCTTTATCAATAGGACGCAGATTTGCCTGATTTTCCTGATCAGCTAAATCAGGTAAATCTGCGTCCTATTCTTCCAATCTATGAACAGCTTATTCGATTTAACCAACCAGGTCGCCATCGTCACCGGTGGCTCAAAGGGGCTGGGGCGGGAGATGGCGTTGGCGCTGGCCGAGGCCGGGGCGGATGTAGTGGTGGCGGCGCGGACGGAGAGAGAGGTGGAAAAAACGGCCGTTTCCCTTCACCAAGCCACCGGCCGCACTATCCTTCCCCTCGTCGTGGATGTCACCCAGCCCGAATCCGTCAACCAAATGGTGGCCGCCACCATCAACCAGTTTGGCGGCGTTGACATTCTCGTCAATAACGCCGGGGTCAACATCCGTGAACCCATCACCCAAATCAGCGACGACCATTGGCGGCAGGTGCAGGGGATCAACGTAGACGGCGTGTTTTATGCTTGCCGCGCTGTGGTTCCCCACATGGTTGCCGCTGGCTACGGACGCATCATCAACATCGGCTCTGTACTGGGGCTGGTGGGGCTGTCCCACCGCGTCAACTATTGCAGCTCCAAAGGGGCGGTGCTGCAACTGACTAAGGCGTTGGCGCTAGAGCTGGCGCAAACGGGCGTGACGGTCAACATGATTGCCCCCGGCCCGTTCAAAACGGAAATGAACGCGCCCTTGATAGGTACGGCTGACGGCAATGCTTTTATTGCCAAGCAAATACCGATGAACCGCTGGGGTGAAATGCACGAAATCCGGCCGCCGCTGCTCTTTTTAGCCAGCCCGTCGGCCGGCTTTGTCACCGGCAGCAGCATCAGCGTGGATGGCGGCTGGGCGGCGTGGTGATGGGTTGATAAAGTAGGTGGTTATCTAGAAGATTGGAGATTGGAGATTGGAGACTGCTGAAGGATCACAATCTCCAATCTCCAATCCCCAATACACAAGGTTTGAAACCTTGGTTACATCCATTAAAGGGGTACAGAAAGATGGCAGGGAAAAAGCGTGTGATGCAGGCGGAGGATTTGTATGAGATACGGCCGGTTTCGGATTGTGCGATTTCGCCGGACGGAACGGCCGTTCTCTTCACCGTCCAGCGCGTTGACAAAGGCAGCGAGAAAAAATACAGCAGTTTGTGGTTCGCCCCCACTGGGCGCGGCGAGACGCGGCAATATACCTATGGCAACCAAAACGACAGTAGTCCGCAGTGGTCGCCCGATGGCCGGGAAATTGCCTTTCTGTCCAACCGAGGGGACGCGGAAAAACCAGCAGGACTTTACCTCATCCCCGCCAACGGCGGCGAAGCGCGACCACTGACCGACATCAAGGGCAAAATCGGTTCCTTTGCCTGGTCGCCCAATGGCAAGCAAATTGTGTGCGCGGTGCAAAAAACGGATGCCGAGGTGCTGGAACGGCAGGCAGACGAAGCCAAAAAGAAGCTGGGTATTGTCTCCCGCCACATCACCCGCGTTCACTACAAATTTGACGGCCTCGGCTTTTTGCCTAAAGAGCGGTGGCACTTGTGGGTGGTGGATGCCCGCACCGGCCGCGCCACACAAATCACCGATGGCCCCGTCCACGATGAGCAGCAGCCAAACTGGTCGCCCGACGGCCAATCCATCGTCTTTGTTTCCAACCGCGCCGACGACCCCGACTTTGCGCCCGATGGCGAAGATTTGTACATCATCTCCGCCACGGGTGGCGAAATGCAGCGCGTGCCAACCCCCTTTGGCGAGAAGAGTGACCCGGTGTTTTCGCCAAACGGCCGTTATCTCGCCTACTACGGTCGCACCGGGCGCGGCGACTGGTGGAAACACGACCATTTATGGGTCGTCCCAGTTGATGGCAGCGGCGAAGCTCAATGCCTTACCGACAACGAAGACATCATTATCGGCAACGCCTCCATGAACGATACCGGCGGCTGCGCCACTATGTCGCCCATCTGGTCAGCCGATGGCGAGCGTATCTTCTTCCAGCAGTCGCGCCACGGCTCAACGACGCTGCATGTCATTGACCGCGATGGCAGCAATCGCCAAACAATCATTAGTGACGAGGCCGTTGTGGGAGCCTATAGCCTAGATGCCCAAAACAGCAAGGTGGCCTATTGGCAGGCAACCATGAACACGCTCGGCGAAATTTACGTCACCGACCTGGCTCGCTCTCGGCTACGCCAGCTTTCGCGCATCAACACCCCGCTGCTCAACAAAATGAACCTCGGCGAGGTGGAAGAGGTGTGGTTTAAAGGGGCCGATGACAACGATTTGCAGGGTTGGATACTCAAACCGCCCAACTTTGACCCCAGTCAAACCTACCCCTCCATCATGGAAATTCACGGTGGGCCGTTGGGACAATATGCCAACGCCCTGATGCACGAATTTCACTTTTTGGCCGCGCATGGCTACGTGGTCTATTTTGCCAACCCACGCGGTGGGCGCGGCTATGGCGAAGCCCACGCCCGCGCCATTTGGAACGGCCACGGCACGGCCGATTATGCCGACGTGATGGCCTGGGCAGACCACGTGGCGCAGTTGCCCTATATTGACCGCGACCGGCGCGGCGTGACGGGGGGCAGCTACGGTGGCTTTATGGTCAACTGGATTATCGGCCACACTGACCAGTTCCGCGCCGCCGTGACTCAGCGCAGCATCAGCAATCGTCTCAGCAGCTATGGTAGCAGCGACATCAACTGGCGGCGCGAAATCGCTTTTAACGACGAGCCACCCTGGGAAAATTTGGACAATTACTGGGGGCAATCGCCACTGAAGCACATTGGCAATGCCAAAACGCCGACGCTGGTCATCCACAGCGAGCAAGATTTGCGCTGCCCCATTGAGCAAGGAGAGCAAATCTACGTGGCGTTGAAGCGGCTGGGGGTGGACACGGAAATGGTGCGCTTCCCCGATTCCCCCCACGGTCTCTCCCGCGTTGGCCGCACTGACCGCCGCATTGTGCGCCTCAACCATATTTTGCGCTGGTTTGATAAATATTTGAAGTAGGTGGTTTGGCTTCCAGGTAGCTATAAGCTGCCTGGAAGCTGCATTTGCCAACCTGCCCAAACAACGCTTGTTAAATTCAGACAACTTATCCCCGCGTTTCTTGCTACGCCTGTGCTAGAATTCCACTATTTGCAATTTGGAGAAACGTAATGGCTCACCTCCACCCTGCTTTGTTGGCACTTGAAGATGGTACATGCTGGCCCGGCTTTGGCTTTGGGGCGATTGGTACCAGCAGCGGCGAGATCGTCTTCAACACCAGCCTCACTGGCTACCAAGAAATCCTCACCGACCCCTCTTACCACGGCCAAATTATCACCATGACCATGCCCCACATCGGCAACTATGGCACCACGCCCGAAGATGATGAAAGTGACCGGGTGTGGACGGCCGGTTTTGTTGTCCGCAGCCTTAGCCCCGTTGTCAGCAACTGGCGTGCGCGGCAAAGCTTGCCCGATTATCTGGCTGAGCGGGGCGTGGTGGGCATCACCGATGTGGACACCCGCGCCTTGGTGCGGCATATCCGCACGCACGGAGCTATGCGTGCCGTTCTCTCCTCGGAAATAACCGATGGCGATGAGCTGGTGGCGATGGCGCGTGCCGCCCGCGACATGAACGGGCTTGATTTGGCGCAGGAGGTGAGCTGTGCTGAACCGTATACGTGGACAGAGGGGTTTGATTGGTGGCAGCCGGATGGAGCAGGGGAGCAGGGGAGCAGGGGAGCAGGGGAGAAACGGTACCGGGTGGTAGCGTATGATTTTGGTATTAAGCGCAACATTTTGCGACTGCTGGCGGCGCGGGGGTGCGAGGTGCGGGTGGTGCCTGCAACGACACCCGCTAGTGAGGCGCTGGCGCTGGATCCTGACGGCATTTTTCTTTCCAACGGGCCGGGCGACCCAGCAGCCGTAACCTATGCCATTGCGGCGGTGCAGGAACTGCTGGGGCAGAAGCCGCTATTTGGCATTTGTTTGGGGCACCAGATTTTGGGGCTGGCATTGGGGGCAGAAACCTACAAGCTAAAGTTTGGGCATCGCGGTGGCAACCAGCCGGTGCAGGTGGCCGAAAGCGGTGCGGTGCAGATTTCCAGCCATAATCATGGTTTTGCCGTAAATGCGGCGACCCTGCCAGAAGGGGTGGCCAATTCCCACATCAATTTGAATGATAATTGCTGCGAGGGGTTAGATGCACCCGCTTATCGCGCCTTTTCGGTACAATATCATCCGGAAAGCTCGCCGGGGCCGCATGACTCGGATGCGCTGTTTGATAAATTTATTGCAATGATGCAGTGACAACAAGGAGACATACACAATGGGACTGTTTGATTGGCTATTTGGCCCCAAGGTGGCACAAATTTCGGTGCAAGAGGCTCACGATCTGCTGAAGGGGAAGAATCCACCGCTGATTGTGGACGTGCGTCAGCCGGAGGAAACAAAGGCTGGAACCGTTGCCAAAGCGGTTTTGCTGCCGCTGCCGGATCTGGATAGTCGTATGCAAGAGCTGCCCCGCGAACGGCCGATTTTACTCATTTGCCGCAGCGGAAACCGCAGCCAGACGGCCGCCCGGAAGTTGGCAAAGGCTGGTTATGAGGTGCAGAATGTAGCGGGGGGAATGATGGCGTGGGAAAGCGCCCGGCTGCCGGTGCGCGTGTCGAAGAAACGGTAAACGACTGTTGGTAAGAAGTTCAACTTCTTCTGAGAAGTTGAACTTCTCAAACCAAA
>JAGQGA010000189.1 GCA_020432595.1 Anaerolineales bacterium
TGCCAACTCCGACCGCACATAAGCATAGGCCTGGTCGAGCAGATCGGCCGGCAGCAGGTCAAAGACGATGTTCATAAAGTTCGTCGCCAGGTGAATTTCCACCGTCCCCACTTCCGGGAATTTGCCAAACGCATTGGCGGGCAGCGTGGATGCACCATGCTGCACCGCCCCACCCATGCCATACGACTCCCGCGCCACGCGGCTCAAATCGCGCAGCGTCTCAAAATCCACGCTCACATCGGCCAGCGTGCCATCCGGCAACACCACACCGCCGTGGCTGGTACCCGTTTGCACCGAAATCTTGGAAATCCCGGCCACCTCCCCCACTTCCCGCCGATACCCCTGCATAAAGGCATCCAACTCCTCAACCGTTGAGTTCTTATGCCCGACCTCGCCAATTTCACCGCCCAGCGACAACGTTACGCCTTCCGGCTCAATGCTGCGGGCAAATTGAGTCAACTTGGCACACAGCGAATAATTAGCATGTTGCTGCTCATCCAGCGTGGGGTAGCTCAAATCCACCAACGTCGAGGTATCAATGTCAATGTTAAAGAACCCAGCATCCACCGCCTCAACCATCAAATCCTTCACCGCTTGGGCTTCGGCCTCCGGGTTGCTGGCATAACGCGCCGCCGAAATCTGGAAATGGTCGCCCTGAATAAACACCGGGCCACGATACCCTTCTTTCATAGCCGCCGCCAAGACGCAGGAAACATATTCCGTTGGCCGCTGGTCGGTGTAGCCCATTTCAGAGCGGGCAATCTCGAACAAAATCGGGCCTACGTCCAGCTTGTTGGCGGCGCGGAAAATGGCGCGGGAGGTGTTGTAGTTCATCACGCGCACGTTGATGGCAGGCACGGTAAACGATTTGTCAACGTCCCCGCGCCCAATTGCCATGTAAAGTTCATGGATGGAGGATGGATGCACACCAACCGCCTGGGCAATTTCCCAGATGAGCCAGCGGGCAGTGTCGCGGACTAACCCTTCGCCAAAAACGGCCGTTTGTACCAGCCCATCCACCACATACGGCAACGCACCTTCATCCAGCACCGACACCTTATTTCCGTCAACCGCCACCACACCCGACAGGTGTTGAAGTAACTCTTTCACTGTTTTCACTTTTACAGGTCTCCTCAATATCGTAACCGAGGTTTCTCAACCACACTTGGCAAACACAACAAAAAACGAGGATGGGAATCCTCGGCTACTTGTTCATTTATGGTAATGTATCAACTAGCACCTGACAAAAGGCAAATATCATATATCTCTCATCAGTACTCTTGTCACAATGTACGCCAATTGTAGTGGGAAAATTGAGTATCTACAACGGCTGCATTATACTAGAGGTTATCAGGAACACAGAAAAAAGGATTTGTTCTTTGGTGGATTTACCCAATTCACCAATCAACCCATAATCAGATGTACCAACGGATTGTTGTTAAACTTGGCACCAGCGTTCTCACCGGCGGCACACCCCACTTCGACAAGCCCCACATGGTCGAACTTGTGCGGCAGTCAGCCGTTTTGCACGGGCTTGGCAAAGAGATCATCATCTGCACCTCCGGAGCCATTGCCGCCGGCCGTGAGCGGCTCAACTATCCCAACTGGCCCGCCACCGTCACCAGCAAGCAAATGTTTGCCGCCGTCGGCCAAAGCCGCCTCATGTTTATGTGGGAACGGTTTTTTGAAATTTACAACATCCACGTCGGCCAAATGCTGCTGACCCGTGCCGATGTGGAAAACCGCCGTCGCTTCCTTAATGCCCGCGATATGCTCAACGGGCTGCTGGAACAGCGAATTGTGCCGGTGATCAATGAGAACGATGCCGTCGCCACCGAAGAAATCAAGGTAGGCGACAATGATAACTTGTCGGCACTGGTTGCCATTTTGTCAGGAGCCGACCTGCTGCTGATTCTCACCGACCAGCCGGGGCTATTTACCGCCGACCCGCGCAACAACCCCAACGCCGAATTGATTGCCGAGGTGCGGCAAATTGATGATTCGCTGCGAAAGCTGGCGGGTGGCAGCGTCAGCGGGCTGGGCGTGGGGGGGATGAGTACTAAGCTGCAGGCGGCAGACTCGGCGCGGCGGGCGGGAACGGATGTGATCATTGCCGCCGGGCGTGCCCCAAACGTGATCATGCGGGCGGCCAGCGGTGAACCATTAGGCACGCGCTTCCCGGCACTGGAAACGCCGCTGGAAAACCGCAAGCAGTGGATTTTTGCCGGCCCCAAACCAGTCGGCCGCATTGTGGTAGATGCTGGGGCAGAGAGGGCGTTGGTGCAAAACGGCCGTTCTCTCCTTCCGGCCGGCATCACAGAAATTCAGGGTCATTTTGAACGGGGAGACGCCATTTGCATTGTCACCCTCAGCGGCAGCGAAATCGCACGCGGCATCAGTCGCTACGGCAGCAGCGACCTAGAACAAATCAAAGGACATCAATCTGACCAAATTGCCGACCGCCTGGGCTATATGTATGGGCCGGTGGCGGTGCATCGGGATGATATGATTGTTATCAGTAATCAGTGATCAGTTATCAGTTATCAGTGAGCTACTGATTACCGATTACCGATTACTGATTACCGAAAAAACGGAGTGAAGAATGAGTGACTTAAACGCTATGGGCAAGGCCGCTAAAGCGGCGGCGCGGGAATTGGTGAAACTGACGACGGGGCAAAAAAATGATGCCCTGCGGGTGATTGCCGACGAGTTGGAGGCACAGGCAGGGACGGTGTTGGCGCAGAACGCGCTGGATATTGAAGATGGCCGCGCCAACGGCCTCAGCGAGGCGCTGCTGGATCGGCTGCTGTTAACGGAAAAGCGGATTGCGGGGCTGGCTGATGATGCCCGCAAGGTGGCGACGTTGCCCGACCCGGTGGGGTCAGAAATTGAAAGCCGGATGCTGCCCAACGGAATGCGCCTCAGCCGCCGCCGTATCCCGATTGGGGTGTTGGGGGTCATTTATGAAGCCCGCCCCAATGTGACCATTGACATCGCCACGCTGACGCTGAAAACGTCCAATGCCGTGATTTTGCGCGGTGGCAAGGAAACCTTGCGCTCCAATTTGGCGTTGACGAATGTGATTCAAGGGGCGTTGGAGAAGGTGGGGCTGCCGGAAACGGCCGTTCAATACCTCGCCAACCCCGACCGCGAACTGGTGCGGCAAATGATGCGGCTGGACCAATACATAGACATGCTCATCCCACGCGGCGGAGCCGGGCTGCACCGCCTCTGCCGCGACGAAGCCACGATCCCTGTCATCACAGGCGGCATCGGCATTTGCCACGTCTACGTGGACGAAAGCGCCGATTTGGACAAGGCAATAGACATCATCGAAAACAGTAAAATCCAGCGTCCCAGTGTTTGCAACGCCCTCGACACCGTGCTAACCCACCCTAGCGTCACCGACCAACTGCTGCCCCGGCTGGCGCAACGGCTGGCAAAAAGCAATGTCGAACTCCGTGCCACCGGCCACGCTTACGACGTTTTGGCGCAAAATGGACACGGGGCGACGGTGGTTCCGGCCGACCCCAGTGATTTTGACACCGAATGGATGGCCCTCATTTTGGGCATTAAGGAGGTGGCAGGGCTAGAGGAAGCGATTGACCACATCCAAGCCCACAGCATGGAACACAGCGATGCCATCATTACGGAAAATTGGCAACACGCCAACCAATTCGTCAATGAAGTCACCTCATCGGCCGTCTTTGTCAACGCCAGCACCCGTTTTAACGACGGTGGGCAGTTTGGGCTGGGAGCCGAGGTGGCGGTTAGCACGCAAAAGCTGCACGCTCGTGGCCCGATGGGGCTGGAAGAGTTAACAACCTACAAATGGATCGGCTATGGCAACGGCCATATTCGGCTCTAAAACGGAGAGTATCATGAAGTTTGATCAGTTGTATCCAAGACGTTTTGCGGTCGTCGCCCTGCTATTGCTGTTCACGGCCACGGCCTGTTCCCTTTTTCCAGCCAGTAACACGAGCAGCGAAACGGTTGATATCACCCAGACGGCACCCATGTGTACACCGCCCGCGTGCGCTCTGGGTGAAACATTGGAATGCCCCGACGGGAATTGCCCCGGCGGCTGCGGCTATATTTGTACGATTGCCGTGACGGTTACAGACCCAGACCTAGGGGTTGCGCCCACTGATTGGGTCGGATTAGAAAGCTGGATTGCCAACGCCTGGGACAATCGTGCTGACCCTGCGGCGGTGCGTGCCGGGCTGCGAGCCAGCGGCTGGCTGGAGGGGTACAACAATTGGACGGGGGCCGATATGAACGGCGACCTGCGCGATGAGTGGATTGTGTCGCTGGTTGACCCGGATCCGGCGACTATCGTTGGCACGGGGCGGCTGGGCAATTTGTGGGTTATCAACGGAGATGGCATTGTCTACCGTGCTTATGACACGGTTAGCACCGATAATTTTGAGCAGGTTGCCCCAGCCATTAGCGGGGTGCTGGATTTGACCAACGATGGCAAACCGGAACTGGTGACGAACCAAGTGATCTGTGGTGCCAGCACTTGTTATGGCAATTATCGGGTCATTAGCACCATTCGCGGGGGTTATGCCAATATCGTCGGCAATCCCGCGACCGTGGAAGGTGCTGAAGCGGATGTGATTAATGTCAGCTATTCCGACGTGAGCTTTAATGATTTTGAGATGGATGGGCTGGTAGACATGGCAGTTCATGGCGGGGCACTTGGCTCGGCGGGGGCGGGGATTACGCAGACGTATACGGAGGTGTGGGAGTGGGACGGAACGGCCGTTTCGCTGCAAAACCGCCTCTATGACCCCAGCGACTACCGCCACCACTACGTGTACGAAGGCAACCGCTATATGGCTGCTGGGAATTACGACGATGCTATTTACTACTACGAGGAAGCGATCAACAACGGCAATTTGCTCACTCCGCCCGGCGTCAGCGATGTGGGCAAGGTCTATGCCGCCATCTCGCAGTTCTCCGCCTTCCGACTAATTTTGATTGATGAGCTGCAAGGCAATACCGGGCGGGCGGCCAGCCGGCTGGCATGGATGGAGCGGTCTTATGCAGGAACGGCCGTTACCAATGCCGCCGGCCGTTTGGTGCACGAATGGGCTGGAGCCGATGGGCTAAATAACTTGTGCCAAAGCATCGAAAGCGATCTTAGCAACATTGAACAACCCATTGGGCCACTGACAGATGAAATGGGGTATGGTAACCCCAGCTTGACGGCCAACGATTTGTGTCCGTAGAAAACGATGGGGATTGGAGATTGGAGATTGGAGATTATCGGGCTTCCAATCCCCAATCTCCAATCTCCAATCTCGCACAGTTGTTAACCTCGCTGGGCGTACCAACAGCGCAAGCCGAAGTGCTGCAGCTGGATGTGTTGGCGCGGTATGGGGAAAACGGCCGTTTTTACCACACCCTTCCCCACATCCACCACATCCTCACGCTGCTTGCCCCCTTTGCGCCACGCATGACCGACTGGACGGCGTTGCAATTGGCGGTTTGGTACCACGACATCATTTACGACCCTCGCGCCAGCGACAACGAGGAGCAGAGCGCGGCCTATACAACGGCCGTTTTGCACCCCTTTCTGCAACCTGAAATCCTCAACCGCATCGAGCAGCTTATCCTTGCCACCAAAAGCCATCAAGCGGCAGACGGTGACACCGACACACAGCTTTTGCTAGATGCAGATCTGGCAATTTTGGGGGCTAGTCAGACTGATTATGCGAACTATGCGGCAGCCATTCGGCAGGAGTATGGTTTTGTGCCGGAAATGGCGTATCGGGAGGGAAGAACGGCCGTTTTGCACCACTTTCTCACCCGCCCCCGCCTCTACCACCACCTCACCCACCTCGAACGGCCGGCCCGCGCCAATTTGCAATGGGAAATAGCCCGTTTAGGCCGGTAGGGGCGTATTGCATACGCCCTTTTTCAACAGGATTTTTCAGGATAAAGAAACCCATTAATCCTGTCAAATTTCTTCTATTTCCCACGCCGCCAGCGTCTCACTATCTTCCGCATAGCGAAACCAAGCACGCACTGGCTGACCGCGCAGCAAATAAGGCAGCCAGCACGCATCATCGGCCCACATTTGGTCATAGGGAATTGCAGCTATGTCAAACCAGCGGGGCTGCATTTCTTCGCTTTCGCGGGGTTCGCCCCGCCACTGGTGCGCCACAAACACATGCACCAGCATGTCCCAAGTGGGCATATTAAATGTCAACTGGGCCATTTGGGTTAGATCGGCAGCGGTGACGGTAATACCTGCTTCTTCATGGAGTTCACGAACGGCCGTTTGCGCCACATCCTCCCCTACCTCCACCTTGCCCCCAAATCCATTCCACTTGCCAACCCCCAGCCCCCGCTTTTTCATGCCCAGCAAAATACGCTCCCCCGCCAGCAAAAAACACAGCGTTGCCTCAATCACCTAGCACCCTCACTAAACAAAAGCAGAAGAGCAGGAGAAATCTCCCCTGCTCCCCTGCCCCTCTGCCTCAGCTCAATGCCGCCAACCGCTCCCCCAACTCCTGATGAGTTGCCCGCAATTCCGCCAGCTTATCGCGCTCCTTCTGCACCACCGCCTCCGGTGCTTTTTGGGCAAATGGGCTTGCCAGCAGCTTGCTTACTCGCTCAATCTGCTGCGCCAAATTACCGATTTCCTTGTCCAACCGCTCCCGCTCCTTGCCCAAATCCACCAGCCCGGCCAGCGGCAGATAGCAAGCCACATCACCCAGGGCAATCGTCAGGGCGTTGTCGGGGGCGGCTGCATCGGCAGCAATCACAAGCTGCTCCTCATCCAGCCGCGCCAAAAAGGCCAGCACCGACCGCTGGGACTCATAAAAACCCGCTTTGTCTCCGGCGGCAATGGTCGCCACTACAAATTTGCTCGGTTCGACGCCGTTTTCGGCTCGCACGGCGCGAATTTGCCGCACTAATTCCCGCAGCCGTTCAAAATCAGCGGCGGCTTCAGGGTAACGCTGCCCCACCTGCGGCCAATCGGCAATGATCAACGCCTCGGCCCACCCTTCGCTTGGCTCAATGCCGCGCCCAGAGGCGACAAATGCCGCCTTTAGCTGTTGCCACGTTTCTTCGGTGACGTAGGGGATGTAGGGGTGGAGCAGACGCAGGCAATCGTCCAGCACTTGGCGCAGCACGGCCAGCGTTGTCCAGGCACTGGCAACCCCCTGCTGTAGCTGCACTTTGGACAACTCCACGTACCAGTCGGCAAAGTCGTTCCAGAGAAAATCGTACACTTGACGGCCGGCTTCGCCATAGAGGTAGCTGTCCATCAGCCGGTCAGTGCTTTCGGTCACATCGGCCAGCCGCGTCAGAATCCACTTGTCGGCAGCGGTATAGCTAATTGTTTCCGGCGGGTCGGCCGGGGTTCGCGCCAGGCTGTGGGTGATAAATCGCGCTGCGTTCCAGATTTTGTTGGCAAAGTTGCGGTTGCTGGCAACCCGCTCCAGCGACAAATTGAGGTCGTTGCCAGGCGTGCCGCCGGTGAGCAGGGTGAAGCGCAACGCATCGGTGCCATATTCCCCCATCACATCCAGCGGGTCGGTGACGTTGCCGATGGTTTTGCTCATCTTGCGCCCCTTCTCGTCACGCACCAGGCCGTGGAGGTAGATGGTGTGGAAGGGGATGTCGTTGGTAAAGAGCAGGCCGCTCATGACCATGCGGGCAACCCAGAAAAAGAGGATGTCGTAACCGGTTTCCATCACGTCGGTGGGGTAGAAACGGCGCAAATCTGGGGTGTCGGCCGGCCAGCCGAGGGTGGAGAAGGGCCAGAGACCGCTGCTGAACCAGGTGTCCAGTACGTCAGGGTCTTGCTCGATGTTGGCGCTGCCGCATTTTTCGCAGGCGGTGGGATCGGTTGTACTCACCGTTTGGTGATTACAGTCGGCGCACTGCCAAACGGGAATGCGGTGGCCCCACCAAAGCTGGCGGCTTATGCACCAGGGGCGGATATTTTCCAGCCAGTTGTCCCACACTTTGACAAAGCGGTCGGGGATGATTTTGATGCGGCCGCGATGGACGGCATCCAGCCCCATGTCGGCGGCGGGTTTGACGTTGACAAACCATTGGCGGCTGACCAGCGGTTCGATGACTTCGCCCCCGCGCTGGCTGCGCGGCACGCTGAGGGTGTAGGGTTCGGTCTTAATCGTGAGATCGGCGGCTTCCATGTCGGCCCACAGCTTTTGGCGGCAGTCGAAGCGGTCTAGCCCGGCATAGCTACCGGCATTGGCGTTCATGGTGGCATCTTTATTCATGACGTTGATGATGGCGAGGCCGTGCCGCTGCCCAATTTCAAAATCGTTGGGGTCATGGCCGGGGGTCACTTTGAGCGCCCCGGAGCCAAAATCCATAGAAACGTATGCGTCCGCAATAACGGGGATTTCGCGGCCGAGGATGGGAACAACGGCCGTTTTTCCCACCAAATGCTTATACCGTTCATCACCGGGATGAACCGCCACCGCCGTATCGCCCAAAATCGTTTCCGGCCGCGTGGTGGCAACGGGCAAGTAGCCGCCCTCTTTGAGCGGGTATTTGAAGTGGTAGAGGCTGCCCTGTTCTTCGCTGTATTCGACTTCGAGGTCAGAAACGGCCGTTTGTAGCCCCGGCGACCAGTTGACCAAATATTCCGCCTGGTAGATTAACCCCATGCGGTATAGCCGCACAAACGCCTCCCGCACCGCCTGCGACAGCCCCTCATCCAGCGTAAACCGCTCCCGCTCCCAATCGCACGAGGCCCCCAGGCGGCGCAACTGGTTGACGATGTGGCCGCCATATTTGCGCTTCCACGCCCAGGTACGCTCAATAAACGCCTCGCGCCCAATCTCCTGGCGAGAACTGCCCTCATTCCGCAGCAGTCGCTCCACCTGCAGTTGGGTGGCAA
>JAGQGA010000018.1 GCA_020432595.1 Anaerolineales bacterium
CCTTAGACCAACAGGTTCGCAACAGCTACGCCGATCCCAACCGTGAACGATATATGCTCATCGAGATGAAAGACGGCACCATCTTTGAGAGCTTTTCCCTGCCGCAAATGCTCGATGGTGTTCCTGTGGGGCGCGTTTGGACCTATCGTGATGTGACCCTGCTGAAGCAGGCCGAACGTATTGCGCGCGCCAGCGAACGGCAATTTCGTGATCTGTTTGAGATGGCACCTATTGGCATGGCAATCACCGACCTAGAGGGTAAATTCTTGCAGGTGAACCCTGCTTTTTGCCGCACCGTTGGCTATAGTTCTGATGAGCTTTTTCAACGAACCTTCGCCCAAATGACCTACCCCGACGATTTAGAAACTAATTTGGCCTTTTATCGGCAATTGATCAATGGGGAAATTCCTGCGTATCAATATGAGAAACGGTACATTCGCAAGGATGGAACGGCCGTTTACGTATTTATGCAAGTATCCGCCATTCACGACAGCCAAGACCTTCCCGAACGGCTAGTGGCCCAAGTTGTTGACTTAACCGAATTGCGCCAGGCGGAAGAGTCATTGCGGCAGGCACAAAAGCTGGAAAGTCTGGGCTTGATGTCGGGCGGCATTGCCCACGATTTCAACAACCTACTCACCGCCATGCTCACCCAGGCATCTCTGGCACAAGCCAAGCTGCCCGACGATAGCCCTGCCTTGCGTCACATTCACCGCATGATAGAGGCTTCCCAGCGGGCAGCCAATCTGACCCAGCAACTACTGACATTTTCAGGCCGGGGTCAGCGAGAAAGCCACCCACTCAGTTTAAACATCCTCATTCAAGAAAACATGCCGCTGCTGGAAGTCGCCGTGCCCAAGGCGGTGCGGCTGGAAACATTACTGCTGCCGCAGCTTCCGCTTGTGAATGGCGACGAGGGGCAGATGCAGCAGGTAGTGATGAATTTGGTATTAAATGCGGCGGAGGCAATGAATTTGCAGGGGAAACTACAGGAACATGAGGGTGAAAACGGCCGTTCTGGCTACATCCAGATCATTACCCAAATGCAAACAGTCACCTCAACCAAGCCCGTGCGCCTGGTGACTGGCGAATGGTTATCACCTGGCGATTATGTACGCTTGGACGTGGTAGACAATGGTTCAGGCATGGATGAGGCGACACTCACCAAAATATTCGACCCATTTTTTACGACGAAGAGCAGTGGGCACGGTCTGGGGTTAGCGACTGTGATGGGTATTGTACGCAGTCATGGTGGCGGAATGCAGGTGTCTAGCAGACTGAAAAAGGGAACCACATTCCGCATTTTCTTCCCAGCACTGCGGGTGGTCAACGGTTGGGAAAAAGAAGAAACGGCCGTTGTTCCCCCTCTCCATCAAGCCCCCACCGTGTCCACCGACTCCAAAATATGCGGCCAAATTCTGGTTATTGATGATGAAGCCCCTGTACGCGAAGCCGTGGTAGATGTGCTGGCCGTAGAAGGCATTCATGTGCTAACAGCCGAAGATGGTCAAACTGGTATCAATCTCTACCAACAGCAGCAACAAGACATTGCTCTTGTTTTGCTAGACATCGCCATGCCTGGCCTTAGCGGCACCGAAACTCATGACCGACTGCGTCAAATCTCCCCCACGCTGCCCATCATCCTCTCCTCTGGCTACACCAGCGAACCCACCGATGTTGCCACCGCCCTGCGCCATCCGCACACAGCCTTCCTGCAAAAGCCATATCGCTGGGATGAACTGCTGGAAAAAATACGGCCGTTTTGCCAATGAACCCAAACAAAAAAGACGTTCAACTTTTCAAGAAGTTGAACGTCTTGGCAAACCTTTCGTGCTAAATCAATCGGCCGGCTAATTTATTCTGCCGGAAAAACAAACAGCGTAATGGACATAGCCGGAAAAGTCGTTTCAAACGCGCCATTTTCCACTGCCTGATCCGCCATCTGCACAATCTGCTGCAAATTGGCCTCGCTATAGCGGTAGACCTCAGCAGAATTCCCACCGCTATAACCTTGCAGCGTTACTGGAACCGTCACCGGAATATGGCTTTTATTCATCACCATTACCGTCAGTGCGCCATCTGCTTCCCGCTGCGCCGCAAAAATAGACACCACATCATCTTGACTACTTTCCGCTTGCACATACGTGTCACCAAATTTGCTCTTTTGTCCATCATAATTACGGTACATGCGGAACGCATACATGCCCGGTTCATCATGCTTGGGTGGCGACCAAATGGCTGCCAAATCAAGCTGCTCACGGCCAAAAATGCCCAGCACTTCTGCCTGCGTCACCGCCCCGTTAATATGCTCTAGTCCACCCCAGTTGTATTCTGTAATCGCCAACTTGGTACCCGGATAAAATTCATTTACCCAATCGTGCATCCGTGGAATTAAAAACACTGGTTCTGCAATCCAGCTCTCATCCACATAAGCCCGATCCCACAGCGAGCGCGTAGAGCGCAGCCGCAATGCCTGCTGAGACTCATCCCCCGCTTCCGAAAAAGCAATGCCTACCGCTTGCGGATAGTAGTGCAGGTCAAGATAATCCAGCAGCCGCTGCCCGGTACGTTCTTCATACCGTGCCATTTGGCGCAAATACCACGCCACCAATTCCATATCATCGTGCGCCAACCGATCCCGCGCATTTTCCCAGAAGGGTGTTCCCTCTTTCACATCCAGGTCAGACCAAAAATAACTCGTCCAGCCCCACACCACCGGCCCTAAAATCTGCCCCGCTGGATCTGCCTCTTTGGCCGCTGCTGCATAGGCTTCCGTAATAGACCAGAACTCATCCAGACCCAACTCCGTTTGGCGCACATCCCGATGTGTGTGGCTCCACAGCATCGGCTCATTGTCCAAATCATAGAAGCGAACGCCACCATCATCAGCCGCGCCAAACTTTTCCGTCAAATGTGACATCCATGCCTGGGCAAACTCTGGATCACTGGTAACACTCGTATCCTCAGGGTTTGTGCCTGTAATTGGTTGCCCATTGGTCAACAGGCCATTACCGCAATCAGGTCGCCAGCCATCCGAACTCATCTGCGCCCCATATTTGCTAATGCTAAAACCGCAGCTTTCGCTATCCTTAGCCACCCAGCCCGTCAGCGGCAGCGTCAATAGGGATTCCGTTTCGGTACGAATATTTTGTCGTACAAAAGAATCGGCCGTTGAGTCTCCATCTTCCAAGTTGAGATTGTCGTGTTGTGGAGGCGTGTTTTCAAAATACCAATTACTGCCAACATTGGTGGCATCTTCGGCAAAATTGTAGCGAGATGTAGCGTTACCCCCCCACCGGTTAAGCGGCAAATCCAGTTCCTCGGCAGTGGCTTCATCAGCAAAATTCATGCCATAGATCAAGGGGTTAATGGGGTAAAGCGGCTGATCCGCATGGATGGTCAGTGTAAGATTGGTGTTGATGGTATTGGCATAGTCCTGGCTCAGTAGCTCATCCACAAAGGCTACTTCATCCACATAAAACACTGGCTGCGGCCCGTTACTGGTATTTTGCCAGGCAACGCCATATACAGGTTCTCCTGTTTCCAAATCAGCCAATAAAATATCAACTTGTCGCCAGTCGTTAGGATATGGAGGATTAATGGCAACGGTATTGCCGATTTGACCATCTTCACCGACAAGCCCCACGGCAAGCTGCTGCCCTCCCGTGACCCCGCCATGAATCCAAAAGCGAAGCAGGTTATGGCCGCTAAGGTCAAGCGGTTGCGGCGAACGAAGGTCAACCACACCGCCTTGGGCTGAAAAGTCAATAATCATTGCTGTCTGCCCATCATAGGCTGGAAAGCCACTAAAGTTGATATTGGCCTCCCGCGAACGATTTTCCCAGCCATTAGCCAGGGTGTTTTTGTAGATGGTAATAGGGGCGTTGATGTTGTTTGCAACAGACTCAGTTGTTAGCTGGTCTACTGCCTCATCTGCAACAGCAGACAGGGTGTTCACAACGCCCGGAGCAACTTCTTCAGCTTTATCAACAAGCGGTGCTACTTCGGCCTTAATCGCCTCTTTGTTAAAGAAGTCGGTGTTGATAGCTAAATATGCCAACGTCAGACCTCCGATGAAGAAGGTCACTGAAATGAGAATGATGCTGATTGAGAGAACTTTTTTCATGCCTCTACCTCGCTTTGCGTGTACCAAAAATATAGATATTTCTTGAAACAGCTAGCAGTGGCAGGTTACTACGTTGCCAACAGCGTGCATTCAATTGTTTTGATAGGCTGGCGGCACCCCAACAAAGAAAGCATATCAATCAAATTGTTATGATGTAGACTGTGGTGCTAGCAATCTGCAATAGATCTAGAATGTTATGTGCTTACACGGAACTCTTTGGTGCCCGTGGTACTCTAGTACTGAATAATCTATACCATTGGAAGATTAAAACGAGCGTTACAAGGTAGACCAATTCGGTTTGTTACCTATCTGTGTTTACTGCCGGATGAATGTCACATGGAAGGGATGACGTTTGTCACTATAAAAATGAGGGAAACCAGGTATGATTTTAAGTAACAAAGGCTATCGCAGACAGAAAACAGACCGCCGGGTGTCAAACGAGTGTAAAGATGTGGTTGTCTTGGATTGGTAGCTTCGTGGAGTTACCCCAGCGACCCAAACAGTTGGTTCGGTCAAGATGTACGCCACGGCTCTTCTTCAAGCTGTGGTAGCTTTTACCAAGATTCCTAATGCAGTTGTTGTTTCCATTGTTGGTAATGGCACTGTGTGAAGGAGTAAATAGTCAATTGTTTACACCACTCAAGTTTCCTTGAATTGGGGCTGATCGCCTAAATAAGCGGTCAGCCCTTTTTGCTTTTGGCAGCTTGACGACAATTGGCACTGGTTCGGCTAACAAAACTATCCTTGTTAACTGCCAAAGCCTGCTTAATGCTTATAATTTTGCGGGTCAGCCACCAAGTTTGGATGTCAGTTGCGAGAATGCGATTGTGCAGAATGCCTATGCTCAATATCTGGCGTACCACAGGCAGTTTATTGAGTTAACAACGCCTTGGGCAGAGGGGTGCCGTGCATCGGTAGCTACGGGGGAAATCTTGAAAACGATGGGAACGGCCGACTTTAGTAATTTTGGTGCCAAGCTCAGCGAGATGGAAAATGCGTTAAACTCAGTCAATGATCCATTGAAGGCACTGTTACAGCAGGGGTAATCTTTTGACCCACGCTAAGGCACCTTGTTTGGCAATATGGCTGGCGTTGACCAAACGGCCGTTTCTTGTACAATCCGCCCATGACCCGCCTGTTGGAAATCAACAACCTCGTCACCCGCTTTTACACCCCCGATGGTGTCGTTCATGCCGTCAACGGCATCAGCTATAGTCTGGACAAAGGGGAATCACTGGCACTGGTGGGGGAAAGCGGTTCTGGTAAAACGGTGAGCGCCCTGTCGCTGCTGGGGCTGGTGCCACCGCCGGGAGTGGTGGAAAGCGGCGAGGTGTGGCTTAACAGCCCACAGGCCAACGGCCGTAATTTGTTGGAAATGAGCGAGGCCGAGCTGCGGCAAATTCGCGGCAAAGAAATCGGGATGGTCTTTCAGGATCCGATGACCGCGCTCAACCCGGTGCGCTCGGTGGGTAGCCAGTTGATGGAGGGGTTGAAGCTGCACCTGGGGCTAAACGGCCGTTCTGCCCACAGCCGCGCCCTCGAACTTCTCGAACTTGTTGGCATCCCCGACCCCCACAAACGGCTCCACGATTATCCGCACCAATTTTCCGGCGGGCAGCGGCAGCGCATCATCATCGCCATCGCCCTCTCCTGCAACCCGCTGCTGCTCATTGCCGACGAACCCACTACCGCGCTTGATGTCACCATTCAGGCGCAAATCATCAATCTGGTTAAGCGGCTAAAAGCTGATCTGGGTATGGCGATTCTGTGGATCACCCACGATTTGGGGGTGGTAGCCGGATTGGTGGACAAAGTAGCAGTGATGTATGCAGGGCATATCGTAGAAACGGCCGACGTCCGCAACCTGTATGCCCAAACCGGCCACCCTTATACGCTGGGGTTGCTGGAATCGCTGCCGCTAGTGGATGCCAGAGAGCGCAAGCGGCTGGTGCCCATTCCGGGGAGACCCCCCAATTTGCTCAAAGAAATTACCCATTGCCCATTTGCTGAACGGTGTCGCTATGCGGTGGAGCGGTGTTGGCAGGAACGGCCGTTGCTGCAACCCATCTCTCCCCACCACACCGCCGCCTGCTGGCGCAGCGACGACGTTCACAGCGGTCTCCGTCTGACTGAAAACAGTTTAGCGAAGTAAATTCTGTCAAAAAACGATGACAAAACAACCTCTCCTACGTATCACCAACCTCAAAAAACATTTTCCCATCCGCAGCGGCGTTTTGCGGCGGCAGGTGGGAGCCGTGCAGGCAGTGGATGGCCTCACCTTTGACATCTACCAAGGGGAAACTTTAGGGCTGGTGGGCGAAAGCGGCTGTGGCAAATCGACCACCGGGCGCACCTTGCTGCGTCTGCTAGAACCAACGGCCGGCAGCATCCTCTTCAAAGGGGATGATTTGTCCAAAATGAGCAAAGGTGGTCTGCGTAAAATTCGGCGCGATATGCAGATGATTTTTCAGGATCCTTACGCCTCGCTCAACCCACGCATGACGGTGGGAGAAATTGTGGGTGAACCATTGGGTATTCACAATATCAGCAGGGGGGTGGAACGGGAACAACGGGTAGATGAATTGCTTAACATGGTAGGGATGAACAGCTATTTTGCCGGCCGTTACCCGCATGAATTTTCCGGCGGGCAGCGGCAGCGCATTGGCATTGCGCGGGCATTAGCAACCAACCCGTCATTCTTGGTGGCCGACGAGCCGGTTTCAGCACTAGATGTGTCAATTCAGGCGCAGGTGGTCAACCTGCTGGATGATTTAAAGCAAGAGCTTGGTCTTACTTACCTCTTTATTGCCCACGACCTTTCGATGGTGCGCTATATCAGCGACCGAGTAGCGGTGATGTATTTGGGGCGCATGGTAGAACTGGCAGATCGGGATACGCTGTTTGAACGGCCGTTACACCCCTACACCCAAGCCCTGCTCTCCGCCATTCCCATTCCCGACCCGGTGCGCGAGGCACAGCGGCAGCCAATTGAGCTAAAGGGAGAGCCGCCCAGCCCAGCCAACCCACCTTCTGGCTGCCGTTTTCACCCGCGCTGTGCCTATGCCACGCAGCTTTGCAAAGATGAAGACCCGGTCTGGCGCGAAATGGGGGGAAAAGCATCTGCCTCTCCTCACTGGGTTGCCTGCCACCACGCTGAACGATTCCAATAGCCAACCCCATCAAACAAAAGACTCTCTCATAAATCCGTGCTTCGCGGCCAAAATGTGCTATACCACTTGCAGCAAACATCAACCAACACGGAGATTCTATGCTGACACCTCGCTGGAAAAAAGTCTTACGCGATTTGTGGGGCAACAAAACCCGCACCCTGCTCGTGGTTCTCTCCATTGCCGTCGGCGTTTTTGCCCTCGGCATGATCTTGGGAACCCGCATTTTGCTGGGGCGTGACCTGCCCGAAATTTACCTGGCAACCAACCCGTTTCACGCCGCCATCAACACTGACCCATTTGATGAATCACTGATTGACGTGGTGCGCCGCATTGATGGCGTAGCCGATGCCACCGCCCGCCGCACCGTCACCCTACGCTACCAGACGGGTCCCGACGAATGGGGCGATCTGGAAATCAACGTCCTGCCCGACTTTGAACAGATCAACATCAGCCGTATTTTCCCCGAAGCGGGCGAGTGGCCACCGCCTGTAGATGGCCTGGTCATTGAACGCGCCTCGCTGCCCTATATTGAAAAGGAAATTGGGGATTCGTTGGTGCTTGAAACGCCAGACGGCCGTTTACGCACCCTCCCCATCGTTGGCATTGTCCACGACATGGGCGTGCAGCCCGTCCAGTTTCGCGGTATCCCCTACGCCTACACCGACCTCGCCACCCTTAGCACCCTTAACCTTGATGAAAGCTACGACCAGGTACGCATCCGTGTGGAAGGGCAAAATCTTACCGAAGATGACGTTCGCGTCGTTGTCCAGCGCGTGGAAGACAAGCTGCAAAAAGGCGGCATTAGCGTCGGCTTCGCCTTCATCCCCCCGCCCGACGAACACCCCTCACAAAACATCCTCGACCCGCTGACGCTCATTTTAGGGCTGCTAGGGGCGCTGGCATTAGGATTAAGCGGGTTTCTAGTGGTCAACATCATCAGCGGGCTGCTGGCACAGCATATCCTGCAAATTGGCATCATGAAAGCGGTTGGTGCCCGCACCGGCCAAATTAGTCAGATGTATTTTCTCACCGTCATCGTCTTTGGCATTCTCTCCCTCTTTATCGCCGTGCCGCTGGGCGGGCTGGCCGCCTATGCCCTCGCCAGCTATATGTCCACCCTGCTCAACTTTGACCTACGCGACTTTTACATTCCGGGTCAAGTTGTCGCCCTGCAGGTTGCCCTGGGCATCCTGGTGCCGCTGTTGGCTGCCCTATACCCCGTCATTCGCGGCACGGGCATCAGCGTGCGCGAGGCAATTAGCGAGACGGGGCTGGGCAAGGGGCAGTTTGGCAGCAACCTGCTGGATCGGCTGGTCAATTGGGTGACGGGTACGGTGCTGGCACTTTCTCGCCCCATGCAAATTTCCTTGCGTAACACCATTCGCCGCAAGGCACGTCTGCTGTTAACGCTGATTACGCTAACCCTCGGCGGGGCGATTTTTATTGCCATCATCAGCGTCTATACCTCGCTCATGGCAACCCTTGACGACACCCTCAGCTACTTTAACTTTGATGTGACGGTAAGCTTTGAGCGCGAGTATCGGCTGGCAGAAATCCAGCAGGAAGCGCTAACGGTGCCGGGAGTGGTGAGCGCCGATGCTTGGCTGGGCACCAGCGTTCGCCGTATTCGCGCCAATGGGGATGAAAGCAATAATTTGTCGCTGCTGGGTACCGAGGCGGAGACGGATTTGATTAACCCGGTGCTGACAAACGGCCGTTGGTTGCGTCCCACCGATGTTAATGCTGTCGTCATCAACTCGGCTGTGCTGGATGAAGAGCCAGATATCCAGCTAGGTGATATTGTTAGGCTCAAACTAGGCAATAAGGAGTACGACTGGCAGGTGGTTGGCATTGTCCGTTCGGCGTTAACCGGGCCTATTCTATACGCCAATAAACCTCATGTAGCCCGTCTGCTCAACAGCCTGGGGCGCACGAGCACCGTGCAAATCAAAACAACCAGCAGCGACCCGGACGCACAGGCAGTGCTTGCTAAGCAGCTAGAAGAGCATTTCAACCGCGTGGGTATGAACGTGGCTTCCACCCGTTCGGTAGCGCAAATTCGGGAAACCATTCAGGCCACTTTTGCCATCATCGTCTCTTTTATGTCGGTGATGGCCGTATTAATTGCCAGTGTCGGCGGGTTAGGGCTAATGGGGACAATGAGCATCAACGTGCTGGAACGCACCCGCGAAATTGGGGTACTCCGGGCAGTGGGAGCATCGGACGGGTCGGTGCTGCGGATTGTGCTGGTGGAGGGGGTATTTATCGGCTTAATAAGCTGGATAATTGCCTTTGCTCTTAGCTATCCAATTGGACAGGCGTTGAGCAACTTGGTGGGCACGGCACTGCTGCAATCGCCGCTCACCTATGTCTTTTCCACCGGTGGCGGCGTGGGGTGGCTGGCAGCCGTGCTGCTCATCGCTTCGCTTGCCAGCTATTTACCCGCCCGTAATGCCTCCCGCCTAAGCGTCCGAGAGACGTTGGCGTATGAATAAAATTGACACTTGGTACAGGAGTTTTGCAACCTGAGCTTGTCGAAGGCAATTTGGCGTTAATAAGCGGCTTCGACAGGCTCAGCCGACCGGCAACCATTAACGCTCTAGCGTCGCACTTCCACAATCACACCCTGATCCGCCCATTCATAAAGCTGGGCGGCGTTGTCGGTACTAACGAGAATACAGCCATAGGTGACGGTGTGACCCAGATCGCCTGTCCACAGTAGGTTGTAGCCATCGCGGGTGGGGAAGCCGTGGAAGCCATTCATAAAGTCAACCGTTGGCACAGGCTGGTAAATACCCATAAAGTAGGGCATATAGAGATTCCAGTTGCCAGCGTAGGCTTCCACTTCATGGGTTTGAATTTGGAACACGCCGGGGGAGGTGGGGCTGCTGGCAATGCCGGTGCTGCCCGCCCACTCCCACTTTAATTCGTCGTTCTCATATGCCCACACCCGCTGCTGGCTAATGCTGACTACAATGCGCTTGTTTTCCACCACGGGGTAGGGGATTAAATCATCGGGTGAGGGAATAGTGAGGGGTTGGCCGACGCTGAGGGCATCGCCCAGCGTGGGGTTGGCCTGCTGAATCCAGGGGTAAGGAATGCCGTAGTCGTAGCCAATACTAGACAGGGTTTCGCCGGGCTGGACAATATGTTCGGTGGCTGGGTGGTAGATGCGGGCGGTGACGGTGGCGTTGGGGTTGGTGAGGGCGTGGCGAACGGCCGTTTGCACCTCATCCATCACTACAAAACGGCCGTTACTGAGCTGCCCCAACTGCCCATCCAAATAGCCAGCCAGTGCCGCCTCATCCACCTGCCACACAAGCTGGTTGTTGTTGTCCGTCCCCAACGATACCCACTGGCTCCAGGTGGCTGGGTCAAGAGCAAAATCTCGCCGTTCGTTGCTAATGGGGTCAAAGGCATGGAGGGAAACGGCCGTTACCCGCAGCTCCCTAATTTTAGCTTCCACCAAGGCTGTGTCCGCCACGGCCGGTGGAATAGCTTGCATCACCAATCGCACACCCCCGTTTACCAGCACCAGTGCCGGGTTTTGGTTAATGGGAGCCAGCGTTGCCGCTACATCCAGCACTGCACCATCAAACGGCGGGGTCGCAATAAATTCATTCCCTACCAACATGATGCCAGCATTAGTTGGCGGCGTATACAGTTCTTCAGCCAACGTATTGAGCAGTGCTTCCGCTTGGGCTGGTTCATAAGACCAAACGGGTGGCACATCTAACGAACCGCGCAGCAGTTGCCCCAGGCTGGCGGCAGTGCGCCCTTGCTGGTAAGCCAGGGAGGCGGTGGCAGCCGCATCCAACGTCATGCCCAGGTCGTTGGGAAAATAATCGTATGGAGTACGACCGTCGCTGAGAATGATCGAACGGTGCTGCCAATCTCCTTGCAAAACGGCCGTTGCTTCTGCCTGTGTCAACCCGCCAATGCTGCGCCCCAGCACCGTGGTTCCAGGCAAAATCCAATCGCTGGTGTAGAAGAAAGCGATACCGCCCAGAAGGAGCAGCGCAGCAAAAAAACCAAAACCCAAAAATAACAGCAGCCACAACCAGCCACGACGACGTTTAGGCTGCGGGGGAACAGGTACCCAGCGTTCGTTATTGGGGGTGGGGGAAGAAGAACGGCCGTTTTGTTTGCCCGGCGGCGGCACAAAAATCGTTGGTTGACTATCCATAGCGGTTTTCCTACACAATCATTATGAGCAATAACGCCCATTTTACCGTAAAGGTTCCGCCAAAACTGGACGCAAGCCGCATTTTCCCCCTGCTGCTGCCATACGCAGGCAAAAAAAGAACGCAGATTCTCCTGCTCAACCTGATAGCCATCAGGTTGAGCAGGAGAATCTGCGTCCAATCCGCCAGAGCGGTTGTTGTTAAATCGTTGACGACGCTTGCCGAACAGACCGTTTTTCCCAGTTGCGGCGCAAGCTAATAAGCGATTGTTTGATAGGTTTGATCCGTACTACCAGCAGCAATACCAAGATGATGGTGAAAACAAATGGCTTTGTGGTCACAGTTTTTACTGCCCACACATAATGAATGATAGCTAAAATACCAATAGCGTAGACGGTTTGGTGCAGCCGCTTCCAATTTTTGCCTAACTTACGCATGGCCCATTTGGTGGAAGTAACTGCCAGGGGAATGAGCAACAAGAAGGCAGCAAACCCAACGAGGGCAAACCGTTTATTAACGACTTCATCCACAATTAGTGGCACATTCAGGCCATAATCGAGCCAGGTGAAAATGAGGAAGTGGGTGACAACGTAGAGAAAGGCATATAGACCCAGCGGCTTCCGCAACGGCAGAATCTGCTTCCAGCCAAACAAAATGTTGAGCGGCGTGACGGCTAATGACAAAAGCAGTAGCGTCACGGCTGTATCGCCGGTACGGATGGTGAGAGCCTGAATGGGGTTGGGGCCAAGCTGACCCGCCCAGAAATCCCACAGCAGCAGGGCTAATGGCAGCAGCGAACCAACATGGGTTGTCCACCGCAAAACGTTGCGGGTTGTCTTAGGGGTGATTTTGATCGTCATCGTTTTATCTCGTTGATAGGTGGCACGCCAGGCTGGCTTAGCGCATCTCTTCAGCCTCCGCGCCACGCACTAAAAATTTTCCTGTAAATCAATCCCTTCATATAGGTTAGCAACCTGCTCTTCATAACCGTTAAACATGAGGGTGGGACGGCGACTCAATTCACCAATACGCCGCTCGGTGGCTTGCGACCAACGCGGGTGATCAACGTTAGGGTTGACGTTGGCATAAAAGCCATACTCATTTGGAGCGGCTTCCATCCACAATGAGGTGGGTTGGGTATCGGTTAGCTCAATTTTGACGATGGATTTAATGTTTTTAAAGCCATATTTCCATGGCACCACCAAGCGAATGGGGGCACCATTTTGTGGTAAAAGCTGTTCGCCATAAAGCCCGGTCGCCAGCAGCGTTAAGTCATTCATCGCTTCATCCACGGTCAGCCCTTCGACATAGGGCCAGGTAAACCAGGGGCTTTTTTGGCCGGGCATATTGTCGGGGTCATAGACGGTTTCAAAGCGGACATATTTGGCCGTACTGGTTGGTTCAACTAGTTCCAACAGTTTACGCAGGGGGAAGCCATTCCACGGGATGACCATAGACCAACCTTCCACGCAGCGAAGCCGGTAAACGCGCTCTTCCTGATCAAATTGGCTGAGCAGGTCTTCAACGCCAAAAACGCCGGGGTTGTTGACCATGCCGCTGATTTCTACTTCCCAGGGTGTGGTCTGATACCCTGCCGCAGCAGAGGCTACGCCTTGTTTGTCCTGCGTAAATTCGTAATAGTTGTTAAAATTGGTAATATCTTGGTAGCTGTTCAAAGGATCACCCAGTTCGTCGGCGGTGGCATTGGCTTTGCCGGCCGTATTGGTGGATTGGGTGGTTGATTGATTGGAAGAAACGGCCATTTCTTCTTCCGCCCCAGCCCCGCCAAACTGAGGTGAGCAAGCTGCCAGCAGCGACCCCGCAGCCAGCGTCGCCACGCCCTTCATAAACTGCCGCCGCGATTCATAAAGATACTTTGGCGTAATTTCTGAAGAAGGAATCTCTAAACCTTTTTTCGTTTTAATTAACATAACCATGCGCCTCAATCATCATACTATTTCTGGACCCGTCATTGTGATAGCCCAGATTATCTATTGCTCAGGTGAACTATCAAACAGCATAGTGGTATCTTATAACAATTTGCTAAAAAAATTATTATTAAAAGATTACAGGCAAGGCAAGTATGAGCCGATAAACCGTAATCGGTGTTGTAATTATTACCCTATAGACTTGTCTTAGTACTGCGGTACCAAGCTGCTCTATTTTCTTTTCAAGCAGTGCGAGGTAAATTTAGTATTAGGAAAGGTTTCTAAATAGACATGGATTTGCATCAGAGCTGTATTTTGGTTGTTGATGACAACGAAAGTGTTCGGGAGTTGCTTCACATGCTGCTGGAAGCACGGGGACACCGCGTGGCGTTGGCAAAAAACGGCCAAGAAGCACTTGAAATCATGACCCAGTCAGTCATTGACCTGGTTCTGTTAGACATCATGATGCCGGTTATGGACGGCTATGATGTATTACGCTGGATGCGAGCCAAGCCTGAATTAAGCAGTAAGCCAGTCGTTGTTCTCACCGCCCTAAATGATACCGATAGCATTATTAAATGTATTGAGCTAGGTGCCGATGATTACCTGTTTAAGCCTATCAACCGGGCCATTTTGATGGCTCGCGTGGATGCGTCGGTCGAGAAAAAGCGGCTGCGGGATGTGGAACACAAGCACATCATGGAGCTGGCTATCTTGCAGCAAATTGACCGAGAGCTTAATGCCAGCCTGGACTTGAGCGAGGTGGCGCGTATTACGTTGGGCTGGGCCATGCGCCAGACAGGATCACGCAGTGGGCTAATTGGGCTGTTAGATGACGGCAAGTTGACGGTGCTCCACGCAGAAGGGGCTGTCTATATGGCGCAAGAGCTGGTGCCTGTTTCAGCTTTGGGGGTGCATGTGGTGCCAAACGGCCGTTTGCAAGAAACCATCCTTCCCCCCTCCGAACAAGTAACGGCCGGCTTTGACCACCGCCTCGTTGTCTCTATCCACCGCGAAAAAGTCATCAGCTGCCTGATGATGCTGGAAAACCAAGGAGCCTTCGCACCAGATAGCATCGGCTTTTTAAGCCGATTGCGTGACCATGCCGCCATTGCCCTTGCCAACGCCCAGCTTCATTTAACGGCACAAGAAGCCAACCGGGCTAAAAGCGACTTCATCTCTTTTGTCTCCCATGAACTCAAAACCCCCATCGCCATTATTCGCAACTACGCCGAACTGATGGGGGCGGGTAAAAGTGGGCCTTTAAATGAAAAACAAGGCCGTTTTTTGGAAAACATTCGCGCCAACGCCGTGCGTATGAAGGAACTGGTTTCCGATCTGGATGATATTTCGCGCATCGAAGCCGGCCGTCTGCGGCTCAATTTTGAGAAAGTTTCATTAGGCATCGTCTTAGATGAGGTAATTAAGTCCATCGAACAGCAGATTATCTATAAACAGCAACACGTTCACACTGAATTAGACGTTGATTTACCCCTTATCCGAGCCGACCACTTTCGTTTGTCGCAAATTCTGACCAATTTGCTCAGTAACGCTAACAAATATGCGCCTGAGCAAAGCAACATTTATGTTCGCGCCACTGTCGTACCCTATCATGACACAACAGCTTTACAAATTGAAGTTGAAGATGCCGGTATGGGAATTCGAGAGGCAGACAAGCATCACATTTTTAAGCAGTTCTTCCGGTCAGCAGACCAGGATGTGCGAGCAATTGTAGGCACAGGGCTTGGCTTAAACATTGCCAAACGTCTGGTTGAGCTACATGAAGGCGAGATTTGGTTTGAAAGTGAGTATGGTGTAGGTACTACTTTTTATTTTACGATTCCTGCAGCACAAACGGCCGTTTCCATGCAGCTTACCTCCATTGCATAGCTCTGTCTAAACCTGGTTGTCGCACCACAACCATAGAAGTTAGTTTCCTGCCCAGTTATGCTAGGCAGGACGCACAAAATGACCTGGCACTATACCCCCTATATCATCCCCCTTCTTATTGCTGCCCTGGTATCTGGCATCTTAGCAGTCCTGTTTTGGCGGCGGCGCACTATGCGCGGGGCGATTCCGTTTGTTCTGTTTGCCATTGGGGCAAGTCTTTGGTGCCTAACTTATGCCCTTGAATTGGCTGGAGCCGATATTCCCAGCAAATTATTTGCCATCAAGCTGCAATACATAGGCATTGCCACCATCCCCCTGTGTTGGCTCATTTTTGTGCTGCAATATACGCGCCGCTGGCAAGCAGTGCGTCCCTATTTGCCACTGCTGCTTATTATCCCCATTGCTACCATCATCGCCGCCTGGCTAGAACCTAATATCCACCTGCTTTATCAATCTATTACCTTGGACGAAACGGCCGAATTCCCCTCCTTACTGGTCAGTTATGGTCCCGTTTTCTTTATTCACTTGCTGCAATCCTACCTCTCGCTCTTGGTAGGTACCATTTTACTGCTGCAAATTGCCAGCCGCGCCCCCAGACCTTACAGACAGCAAGTACGGGGTTTGGTGCTATCAGCGGTGTTTCCCTGGCTAGGAAATGGTATCTATCTGTCAGGCCTATTCCCGCTACCCAACCTGGATCTCACGCCGTTTACCTTTGTCATTACCGCTATTTTGTTGGCCTGGAATTTAACGCGGCTGCGTTTGCTGGATCTAACACCCATTGCTCGCTATACCATTTTAGAGAATATGATTGATGGGATGTTTGTATTCAATCGCCGCCAACAGTTGATAGACATTAATCGGGTGGCGGCAATGGAGATTTTGGGTGCGCCAACGACCGAGGTGATTGGACAAACGGCCGTTCAGCTTTTTACCAACCGTTTCCCCACCCTCGTTACCAGTTTAGATCGGGAACAGGCCAGCGACGAACTGATGCTAACAACTACAGTGGGCAAAGAAGCTGTCTACGAGTTCCAGGTATCACCACTGCACACCCATGATGGTGAGATAAACGGCCGTTTGCTCATCCTGCGCGACATCACCGAACGCAAAAAAGCCGAAGCCGCCCTAGCCGAAATGGTCACCAAACAACAGCAGCTACTCACCGAACTCTCCATCGCCAAAGACGCCGCCGAAGCCGCCAACCGCGCCAAAAGCACCTTCTTGGCAAATATGAGCCACGAGCTTCGCACCCCCCTCACCGCCATCATTGGCTACAGCGAACTGCTGCAGGAACAGCTTGATATTGACAACTACACCAACTTCCCCTCCCGCCTGCAAAACATCCATGATTCCGCCAATCACCTGCTCACCCTCATCAGCGACATTCTTGACCTCTCTAAAATCGAAGCTGGCAAAACCAAACTCTATCACGAAGAAATTGACCTCGAGGCTCTACTGCACAACATCGAAATAACCGTACAGCCTCTGCTTAGGAAAAACCAAAACCAACTGCATACCCACATCGTTGATCCTCCCCTTACCATCTACACCGACCCCACAAGATTGCGTCAAATCCTGCTCAACCTCCTTAGCAACGCCACCAAATTTACCCAAAATGGGCAAATCACCGTCACGGCTCACCGCAAAACCAATGAAACCAATACAGAAATCATTGATATTGAAGTACAGGACACAGGCATTGGCATCATGCCCACAGAATTAGACAAAATTTTTGCCCCCTTTACCCAAATAAAACTAAATACAACCCAAAAACATGAAGGAACAGGACTTGGATTAGCCATTACACAACGCTTGTGTCAGCTAATGGGAGGCATTATACTAGTCAAAAGTGATCCCGGTGTAGGGTCTACCTTTACTGTTCGTCTACCCGCCCATCATCAATGAGCATAAAGGCCACGCCCCCTCTAACCAGACCAGGTTTGACCAATTAGCGCATTAACATGTATCTAACACGGAGATAACAATGCAATTACAACTTTTCAACTACACGACAGAAGCAGGTTGGTCAGTAGAAGCATTTCCACAGCTTGATTCTCCAAACACACTTATCCTCGTATTTGGAGCTACCGTTTATTTAGATGATCCCACGCCAATCCAGCAGCTCGCACAAGCATACCCCCAAAGCATTTTCCTTGGCTGCTCTACCTCCGGCGAGATTTTTGGCACGACTATTTTAGACAACAGCCTGAGCGTAGCCGTGATGCGCTTTACCGCGACTACCATCAAAGGAACCTACGCCCCCATTCTGTCATCAAACAGTTCTTTCAATGCCGGGCAGGCCATTGCCAAAGAATTACTGCACCCCCATTTACGCGGTCTGATTGTCTTGTCAGATGGCACCAGCACCAATGTTAACGGCAGCAATTTGGTGCGTGGCCTCAACTCCATCCTGCCAGACTCTATTTCCGTCACGGGCGGTCTGGCTGGGGATGGTGACCGTTTTACGCGTACTTGGGTGTTAAAAGACAAAATGCCGCATTCGGGTTATGTGGCAGCCGTTGGCTTCTATGGGGATCACATTCATTTTGGTCATGGCTCTAAGGCAGGATGGCGCATTTTTGGGCCAGAGCGACAGGTTACACGATCTCAAGAAAATGTTTTGTATGAACTAGATGGGCAACCCGCTTTAGAGCTGTACAAACGATACTTGGGGGAGCGTGCGGCCGACTTACCAGCCTCTGCACTGCTCTTTCCCCTTTCCATCCGCGAAAACCATGATTCCGACAAGCAAATTGTGCGCACCATTTTATCTGTGGATGAAGAAGCACAATCCATGACCTTTGCTGGTGATATTCCAGAGGGATATTTTGCCCAACTCATGCGAGCCAGTTTTAATGGTTTGGTAGATGGTGCCGCTGAGGCAGCCGCTGTGGCGCGGGGGTCTGCACCTGATCTTGACGATACGCTGTCCATCACGATTAGCTGCGTTGGGCGACGCTTGGTAATGGGTGAATACACCGAAGATGAACTGGATGCCGCGCTCGAAGTTTTACCAAAAGGAACACAGCAAATAGGCTTTTATTCCTATGGTGAAATTTCTCCTTTTGCGACAGGCTATTGTGACCTACATAATCAAACGATGACGGTGACGACAATTAGCGAGGATTAGAACTATGATTCACCATGTGCTTCGCCGCCAATTGCGTAAGCTGGGGCTAGGGCCACATGATGTGCCATCACCAGAACAATGGTCACAGTTGGTAGAGCGAATCAGCCAGGCGTATCAGGAAGCGGATCAAGAGCGTTATTTGCTAGAGCGCTCGCTGGAAATTTCTTCAACGGAGATGAAGGAGTTGTACGAGCAGTTGCGCCTATCTTCGGAAACGCGCATTGCGGCAGAGCGTGACAAGTTACGGCAAGCTAAATTTGAGCTTGAGCATTCTCTCTCGCTTTTGCAGGCAACCTTTGATGCCACTGTTGATGGTATCTTGGCGGTGGATCGGGATGGAAACATGGTTTCCATGAATCAGAACTTTATTGACATGTGGGGGATACCGCATGACATTGCTGAAAGCCGTGATGACAATGCTGCCCTGCAATTTGTGCTGTCGCAGTTGGCAAACCCCGAAGCGTTTCTGTCTAAGGTGCGAGAATTGTATAGTTCGCCAGAAGCGGAAAGTCACGATTTTCTGGAATTTGAAAACGGCCGTTATTTCGAGCGTTTCTCTAAGCCACAGCGTATGGGAAATGAAATTGTCGGTCGCGTTTGGAACTTCCGCGACATTACCCATCGTCGCCAAACCGAAGCCGAACTGGTGCAGGCCAAAGAGGCAGCCGAAGCCGCCAATCGTGCCAAAAGCACCTTTCTTGCCAATATGAGCCACGAGTTGCGAACCCCCTTGAGCGCGATTATTGGCTATAGCGAACTGTTGCAAGAGCAAGCGCAAATGACCGGGCACACACTTTTCACGCCGCGTCTCGACAAAATCAACATTGCAGCAAATCATTTGCTTGCCATCATCAACGACATCCTTGACCTTTCAAAAATCGAAGCGGGACGCATGGATTTGTTCCGGGAAAGATTTGCTGTGTCAGAACTGATTGAGCAGGCCTTGATCACTACTCGCCCCTTGGTAGAAAAGAACAACAATCGGCTATTTTTGTATCTTGATCCTAAAGTAGCAGATATGTACACCGATCAAGCCAAGCTACGCCAAATCTTGCTCAATCTGCTAAGCAATGCGGCCAAATTCACGTCGAACGGCCATATTACGCTGCGCGTATTAACCGACTCGGTTGAGACAGAATCGGAGCCTCAGACATGGATTCAATTTGTCGTGCAAGATACGGGCATTGGCATGTCGTCGGAACAATTGGAGCATATTTTTCAGCCATTTACCCAAGCTGATGTCTCCACCACGCGCCAATATGGGGGAACAGGTTTGGGGTTGGCGATCACTTCTCGTTTTTGCCAAATGATGGGCGGTTCGATCAATATTGAAAGCCAAATTGGGCATGGTTCTAAATTTACGGTGCGTTTGCCGCAAGCGTTGGGGCAGGATGAGGTGGAAGTTGTAGAGCCTATGGGATTAAAACCGGTTAAACGGCCGTTAACCCCCACTGACAATCGCGGTCTCATTCTTGTCATTGAAGACGAACCGAACACACGAGACATTTTGACGCATCATTTACAGCGAGAAGGGTTTGTGGTGCAAACGGCCGTTTCTGGTGCTGAAGGCATTCATCTGGCACAACACCTCCAACCCAACATCATTACCCTCGATGCCTTTCTCCCAGACATAGACGGATGGGAAGTATTAGACACCCTCAAAGCCACGCCGCATCTTGCCAACATACCCATCATTATGGTGACGGTATCGGATGAGCGTGCCCGCGCTTTCCGTCACGGTGCCGCCAACTTTTTGCGTAAACCAATTGATGAAAAAAATTTATCCAAGGTCTTGAGTAGCTATTAAATTGTTAGCTAAATCGTTAGAAAACTTTATAATCTTGGTAAAAAATAGATAACAACAGCAACTATGATAACATTGCCGAAGATCGCTGGAGGAATCCGTTGATACGAATTTTGATAGTTGAAGACAACGAAATGAACCAAGAAATCCTGGAAACCCGGCTCGGTTTTCGGGGATATGCCACGCTGGTTGCCAGCAATGGTGCCGATGGCGTAGCACTGGCAAAAAAAGAAAAGCCTGACATCATTTTGATGGACATGAGTCTGCCCGTACTGGATGGGTGGGAAGCGACTCGCCGTTTGAAGGCAGACCCAGAAACGGCCGTTATTCCCATCATCGCCCTCACTGCCCACGCCCTGGCCGAAGATTTAGACCGCTGTTTGGAAGCTGGCTGCAACAGCTACGAAACCAAACCCGTCAATTTCAACAAACTTCTGAGCAAAATACAATCCCTGGTACAAGAGTCATCGTAGCGACGCAAAATTTTGCGTCGCTACCTATCTCACCCACCTACCCCTCAATTGTGATCGTAATCGTGTGCGGTTCCCCCACATAATTGCTGTCTTTCACCACAATCAACCGCAGAAAATAGGTTCCCGGCGGCAGGGCATCGGCATGAAGCATTTCCAGCGTGCCGTTGACAACAGGGGTGCTATGGGTCTCCCCCAACGTTAGCCAATCCACCTGATTCCCCCCCTTCGGAATGCCCAGCTCAATTTTGTAAAACTGCACCACGCCGGGGTCAAAATCGGCCGTGCCGACAATGGGCAACACCCCCGACACCGCATCACCCGTCTTTGGACTGGTGATGCGCCAGATGGCAGGCACATTGGGGTCACGGGCCAAAGCCAGGAGTTCTTCGTTACAAACGGCCGTTGGCACCACCGCTACATTATTCGCCTGCGCCCACTCATGCGCCCCCTTCAAACTCTCCCGGTTACGCGGTGGCGACAGGAAAAGCTGCGGCTGGGCATCGGGCGGCAGCGTTGTAAGCTCCGTTCCCTGCTGGAAATGGCAGAAAAGCTGGGGTGGCGGCGCATCGTCATCTATGTTGGCATTTGCCAACACCACCTCGGTTGAAACAGGCGGCAGCGGCACGGCCGGCATTCGCCAGACGGCCGGCTCAAGCTGTTCCCACATCACGCTGTCAGGCTGCGGCGTGGGCGGCACCGTGTCCGTCACCAAAAACAGTTCCGTTCCCCCCGGCGTGCAGCTTGTCGCCCCCAGCGTCACCGACCCCAAATTGCATAACGCTCGCTGCTCCAACCCCTGCGGCTGCACAAACTCCCCGGCCGGCACCACTCCCTCAATCGCCAGCGAATTGAGCAGCTCATAGCTCCCATACACCGCCTGCATGTAGTCTGACCACAGTGGCGCAGCCCCTGTCAGCCCGCTAATATTGATCATCTCGCTGTTGTCGGTGTTGCCCGTCCATACCCCCACCACCAAACCGGGCGTATAGCCCATCGTCCAGTTGTCACGGAAATCGTTGGTCGTGCCAGTCTTAGCCGCCGCCGGGAACGGCAACGCCAGCGGGTTCTCCCGCCCCATCGCCGGAACCCGCGCCGCGTCGTCGTCCAAAATGTTGCTCATCAAATACGCCACCCGCCGATCCAGCACCTGTTCGCCGGGCGTGGGCTGAAATTGATACAGCAATTCGCCGTTGTTGCGCTCCACGCGCAAAATGGAGATGGGGAAAACACGCTGGCCGCCGTTGGCAAAGGTGGCGTAGGCAGTCGTTAGCTCCAACGGTGTCACCTCCCCCCCCCCCAACGTCAGTGACAGTCCATATTGGCTGGCATCGCTTTGCCAGGAGCTAATCCCCATTCGCTGGGCAAATTCAAGAAACGCTGGCACGCCAATATCTTGCAGCAGCAGTACGGCGGGAATGTTGTAGCTATTGGCAAGCGCCTGCCGCAGCCGCACCGGGCCATGAAAGCGACGGTCATAGTTGAGCGGCGCGTAGCGGCTGCCGTCAAGCTGTGGATACTCCACTTCCACATCCCACAAAATGTCGGCGGCCGTCCAGTTGACCTCCCCTTCAGCGTTGGGCGACAGGGCGGCGGCGTAGGTCAGCGGTTTGATGGCGCTGCCCGGCTGCTGCTGGGTCAGGGTGACGTTGACATGGCCGTCAATCGCTTCGTCACGATAATCTACGCTGCCAAGCATGGCGAGAATTTCACCAGTACCGGGCTTCATCGCCACCAGAGCGGCGTTGTTGAGGTTGTGTTCGGGGCCAACGGCCGTTACATGCTGCCGCGCCAACTGTTCCGCCAATCGCTGATAGTTGAGGTCAAGCGTGGTTGTCACCTGTAGCCCACCATTTGCCACAAACTCTGCCCCAAACTGCGCTTCCAGCAGTTGGCGTACATAGACGGCAAAGTGGGGAGCCACCAAACTGACCTCCTGCGGGGCAAAGGTTAGCGGCTGCTGGTAAACGGTTTCTACCTGAGTGCGGTCTAAATACCCTTCGCTTGCCATCAGGTTTAGAACGAGCCACTGCCTTTCTTTGGCTCCTTCTAAATTGGTCAGCGGATCAAGCTCGACAGGACTTTGCGGCAGGGCGGCCAGCATGGTGGATTCGGCAATGGTTAGCTCGGCGGCAGGTTTGTCGAAGTAGGTTTGGGCGGCGGCTTCGATGCCGTAGGCGAGGTTGCCGTAGTAAATTTCGTTGAGGTATAGCTCCAGAATTTCGTCTTTCGTGAAGTTGCGGGTCATCATCCAGGCGAGGACGATTTCTTTGATTTTGCGGTTGTAGGAAACGGCCGTTCTTTCATCATAATCAAACGCAATGTGGCGCACAAGCTGCTGTCACTGGGAGAGGTGGAGGCTGTAGTGGTCGGTGGGGGCGACTTTTCCGGCGGTTTGG
>JAGQGA010000190.1 GCA_020432595.1 Anaerolineales bacterium
GGATTTCTAATGCGTTTTTCCTCTATGTGCGTGACCCGGACGGCCACCGCATTGAGATTTACACGAGTGATTACCTGACGGTTGATCCAGATTTTGCGCCGATTGGCTGGAAGCTGCGGGACGCACAGCGGCAGACGCTGTGGGGTCATGCGGCGCCGAAGTCGTGGTTTGAGGAGGGGTCGTTGTTTGCAGAAACGGCCGTTTCCGACCCCACCATCACCGCCCAACCCATCGTCGCCCCCTAAAAAATGGGATGCAGATTTTCCTGATGAACCTGAAAATCAGGAAAATCTGCGTCCTATTTCCCTCTTATGAAAAACATCCTCTTCATCATGTGTGACCAGCTTCGCTGGGACTATCTATCCTGTTACGGCCACCCCCATTTGCACACCCCTAACATTGATTGGCTGGCGGAGAACGGGGTGCGCTTTGACCGCGCTTATATCCAGTCACCCGTCTGCGGGCCGTCCCGCGCCTGTATTTACACGGGGCGGTACCAGACAACGCTGGGGGTGCGACACAACGGCTACCCGGTGCGGCTGGATGAGCTAGGGCTGGGGGATTATTTGGCGGAGGTGGGGGTAAAAACGGCCGTTGTTGGCAAAACCGACCTCCACGTTGACCCCGTAACTGCCAAACGGCTAGGCGTGGATTTGAACGTAGAAAACCGCAAGCTGCTGGGCATCGAAGATTTTGACGAAGATTCCGGCAACCACCCCACCAAGATACTGCGGCAGCGGGGCGAGCATTTTCAATACAACGACTACCTGCGCCGCCAGGGTTACGAAGGGGAAAATCCGTGGCACACCTACGCCAACTCCACCATAGACGAGGCAGGCAACGTGCTGGATGGCTGGTATAACCGCAACGCCAAATACCCGGCCAACATCCGCGCCGAACATTCCCAAACCCCCTACACCACCAACCGCGCCATAGATTTTTTGCAAAACGCAGGCGACCAGCCGTGGTGCTTGCACCTCGGCTACATCAAACCCCACTGGCCGTATGTGGCTCCGGCACCTTACCACAACATGTATTCGGCCACGCAAATGCTGCCCGCCAACCGCACCGAGGCCGAGCGCGACAACCCGCACCATCCCGTCTACGAAGGGTTTTTGCGCTACACACCGGGCGAAGGGTTTAACCGGGAGGAAATTCGGGAAACGGTGATTCCGGTTTACATGGGGTTGGTGAAGCAGGTGGATGATGAAATCGGCCGTTTGCTGGGCTGGCTGCGGGAAAATCGGCTGCTGGACAACACGATGATCGTTTTCACCAGCGACCACGGCGACTACTTGGGCGACCATTGGCTGACGGACAAATATTGGTTCCATGAAGAAGTCATCCGCGTACCGCTCATCATCTATGACCCGTCGCCTGCTGCCGATGCGACACGGGGAACAGTTTGCGATGAACTGGTGGAATCTATTGACTTGGTGCCAACCTTTGTCGAATATAGCGGTGGCACGCCCAGCGTGGAACGGTTGGAAGGGCGGTCGCTGCTGCCGCTGCTGCATGGTGCAACGCCGTCCGGTTGGCGTGAGTATGTTATTTGTGAAGAAGATTACAGCCCCATCACCGTGCGCACTCATCTCGATCTGGACGTGGATGATGCCCGCGCCACGATGATTCGTACGAAGCGGTGGAAATACATTGTCCACGAACAGTTCCGGCCAGAGCTTTACGATATGGATAATGACCCGCAGGAGCGGCACGACCTGGGCGAAGACCCAGCTTATGAAGCGGTGCGGCGCGAGCTACATGAACAGCTTTTCCGCTGGTTCCGCCGCCGCAAGCTGCGCCTCACCCGCACCCACGCCTTCACCCGAATGCGCTCGCAGCCGGGTTGGGTGGAGGAGACGATGGGGGTGATGATTGGGTATTGGTAAGTAACGATTAAGAAGTTCAACTTCTTCCGAGAAGTTGAACTTCTTTATGAGGAAATGTGATGGCACAAACGATTTTTCAGTTCAAAGTAGCGCTCAAGGGCATACGCCCCCCTATTTGGCGGCGCATTCAGGTCGCCAATGACATTACCTTCTACCATCTCCACCGCATTTTGCAAGAAGTGATGGGCTGGTATGACGCTCATCTGCATCAATTTGATATAGGGGGCTGGCAGATTACTGATGCCGAAACTCTAGCTGAGAGTTGGGGCGATGGCAGCGATGAGCAGAAGACCCGTCTTGGTGAACAACTTGGCCGCGAAGGGCAAAAGATGCTCTATGAATATGATTTTGGTGATAGCTGGGAACATGAACTGCTGCTGGAAAAGATATTGCCAGCCGAACCCGGAGTCCACTACCCCCGCTGTCTCAAAGGCAAACGCGCCTGCCCCCCCGAAGATTGCGGTGGCCCTTGGGGGTATGAGGCGCTGCTTGAAGCCTTGGCTGATGCAGATCATGAAGAACACGAATCCTATTTGGAATGGGTAGGCGATGATTTTGACCCAGAGGAGTTTGATCTGGAAGAAATCAATGATGCCCTTTCTAGTCTGTAGGGCAGGATGACCGGGGCTAACGCTGGCAAAGCCGTGTGCCCTGTTGTGGTACCCCAAAATGATGTAGGTGGGCGAGCGAGGGCGAGACGGCGCGGAGACAAGACCGCATTTCATTCTGCGCCTTTCCGCGCCATCCCGCCCTACGATCCTTTGCAGATGAGAAGAAACACAAGGTGAAACAATGAGTACAGATTTATCAGGCATTCCCCAATTTTCGGGCGCACGGGTTCGGCGGCGCGAGGATCCGGCGCTAATAACGGGGCAGGGTAAATATACGGCCGATTTTCACGAAGAAGGCACGCTGCACCTGGCCTTTGTTCGCAGCCCCTATGCCCACGCCAGAATTTTGGGTGTTGACAGCACCGAGGCAGAGGGGATGGCGGGGGTGGTGGCCGTGCTGACGGGCGCGGACATTAACGCCTATCTGGCGAAAGGGGTACCCAGCGGGACACCTGTGGGCCATGCGCCGTATTCAGAAGGCAAGCAGCCGCAGCGACAGGTGCTCAGCACCGAAAAAGTGCGGTTTGTCGGGGAGGCCGTGGCGGTTGTGGTTGCCACCAGCCCGGCGGCAGCGGCCGATGCGGTAGAAACGATTTTTGTGGATTATGAGCCGTTGGACGTGGTAGTGGAACCGGAAGCGGCATTGGTGGCAGGGGCACCGATTATTCATGAAGCGTGGGACAACAATGTGGCGTTCCGTTGGGGGCCAATTGGGGGGGAGGTGGCCGAGATTTTTGCCAACGCTGCCCATGCGGTGACGCTGCGAGTGGAAAACCAGCGGGTGATTGCCAACGCGCTGGAGCCGCGTGCTGTATTTGCCAGCCATGATGGGGTGAGTGGAGTCACAACGGTTTGGTCTACCACCCAATCGCCGCATGGGACGCGGGACGCTTTGGCGGCGGCGTTGGGCATTGAGGCAGACCAACTGCGGGTGATTGCGCCGGAGGTAGGAGGTGGCTTTGGGGTAAAAGGGTCGGTTTATGGCGAAGAAATTATTGCCACCTACCTATCACGCAAGATGGGCAAGCCGATCAAGTGGGTGGCTACGCGCAGTGAGGATTATGTTTCGACGTATCATGGGCGGGGGCAAACGGATGTGATTCGGCTGGCGGCGGATGAAAACGGCCGTTTTCTCGCCGCCGATCTCCAAATTCTCTTTGACTGCGGTGGGTATTACAGCGGCATTGCCCCGATTATTCCCACGTTGACGGTGTTGATGATGTGTGGCGTGTATGCGCTTCCGGTGATTCGGGCGGAAATAACGGCCGTTTTCACCAACAAACACCCCGCCGAACCCTATCGCGGTGCCGGCCGACCCGAAGCCGCTTACCTCATCGAGCGGGCAGTGGCCGCTTTAGCCACCGAAATGGGGATGGATCCGGCCGAACTGCGCCGCCGCAACTACATTGCTCCCGATGCGTTCCCCTACACCACCCCCAGCGGGGCGGTGTATGACAGCGGCAACTATGCGCCGGGGTTGGAAAAGGCGTTGGCATTGGTGGGGTATGACCAACTGCGGCAGGAACAGGCGGCACGGCGTGCCAATGGCGACGGCAAGTTGATGGGAATTGGGCTGGCAACCTATGTGGAGATTTGCGGCGTTGGCCCCTGGGAAATGGGCAGCGTTTATATGGATGAAAACGCCAAGGTGACGGTTTTGACGGGCAGTTCGCCGCATGGGCAGGGGCATGAAACGACTTGGGCGCAAATTGCCGCCGACGCGCTGCAAATTCCGCTGGAAGATATTGTGGTGAAGCACGGCGACACGGCCATTATCCCGCGTGGCATTGGCACGTTTGGCAGCCGCAGTACGGCAATTGCCGGGAGTTCGGTGCATAACAATGCGCTGTCGGTGCAGGACAAGGCGCGGCAGCTTGCGGCGTATTTGCTGGAGGCGGCTGAGGTGGATGTGGTGTTGGAAAACGGCCGTTTTCAAGTCGTTGGTGTGCCAGAGCGCGGGCTAAGCTGGGGCGACATTGCGGCGGCGGCCGGTGGCAACAATCTACCCGAAGCGCTGCAAGGTGGGTTGGAAAGCGACACCGATTTTGCCCCTGATGGCAGCCTCTACCCCTTTGGCACCCACGTTGCCGTGGTGGAAGTGGACACAGAGACAGGGATTGTGGCAATTGTGCGCTACTTGACAGTGGATGATTGCGGCGTGGTGATTAACCCACTGCTGGCAGAAGGGCAGGTGCATGGCGGGCTGGCGCAGGGCATCGGCCAGGCGCTCTACGAAGGGTCGCGCTATGATGAACTAGGCAACTTGCTCACTGGTTCGCTCATTGACTACGCCCTGCCGCGCTCGGACAACTTCCCCCATTTTGAGACCCATCGCACCGAAACGCCTACCCCGTTGAATCCGCTGGGGGCCAAAGGAATTGGCGAAGCGGCGACGATTGGCTCCATGCCGACGATTGTCAACGCCGTGGTGGATGCGCTGGCGCATTTGGGGGTGCGGCATGTAGATATGCCGCTAACGGCCGAAAAGCTGTGGCGGGTGATACATAGTCGCCAATAATCAGGAGCGGGTGGGGCGTGGGCGAGACAGGGCGGCGACATCGCCATCTGTTCACCCTGCGACTGCCCACGCCATCCCGCCCCACATCACGCATGATACACACGATATTTTGGTAGGGGCGGGACGACCGGGGTTAACGCTGGCAACGCCATTGACATCATCTCCCGGTCGTCTCGCCCTTGTGTTACCCCGAAATGGCGTAGGCGGATGGGGCATGGACAACCGTAGGGGCGGGATGACCGGGGTTTGCGCTGGCAATGCCGTTGGCCTCATCTCCCGGTCGTCTCGCCCTTTCGTTACCCCAACGTGGCGTAGGTGGGTGGGGCACGGGCGAGACGGCGCGGTGAAAATGCCGTCTGTTCACCCCGTGCCAATCCGCGCCATCCCGCCCCTACGGGTGGGTGGGGGGTTCAGCGGTGGGTTTGCGTTCTTTGACCAGGCGAATGCCTTCCACGGCCGGCAAATTCCCGGCAATCCGTTCCTCCAGCGTCACCAAATCCACATACAGCCCCAGATAGGCATCAATAATCGGCTGGGCGGCTGCTTCAAAGGCGGCTAAAGCAGCCACTAACCGCCGCCGCTCCAGCCAGCCTTTCTGCCCAACAACGGCTCTATACAACTCACGTCTCCAAACAAATACTTCGGCCAGCAAAAGTGCAGAAAGCCGCAAAAAATAACGTGCGATTTCTCTATCACGCTCATCAACGCCTAAGTCACGGTCGAGGGCACGGTCGAGGGCGCGGGCGAGAGCAAGGGCAAGGTCAAGGGCGTAGGCACGGTCGAGGGCGCGGGCGAGGGCGAGGGCGAGGTCAAGGGCGCGAGCGTGGGCGAGGTCAAGGGCGCGGGCGAGGTCACGGTCGAGGGCGAGGTCAGGGGCAGGGTAGAGGTCGAGAGGGAGGTGGAGGTCGAGGACACGGTCGAGGTCGAAGGCGCGGGGGAGATCGTGGGCGCGGGTGCGAGCGAGGTCGAGGTTGAGGACGAGGGTGCTGGAGAGATCGCGGTTGAAGTCTTTCTGCTGCCATTCCAGAAGCTGGTTTTTAGTGGGCAACGCAGAATCATCACCCACTAAAAACCAGCCTGCAGCCCGACGTACCCAATAACCCAGCGGCATCGTCATCGAACCAGCCAGCCTATCCCCTTCCTCAGCCTCCGGCAGGCGAAAACGCCACCCCTCTTCCGCCTGCCACCCATTGAGCCAGGCCACAAACGCCACCGCATCCCCGCTACGCACCCCTACCACCGGCTGGTTGCCCGTCCCCGGCGCAAATTGCCCCGTCGGCCAATGATCCGGCTGGTAAAACTGCCCCTGCTCCCGTGCCTCACCCAAAAAGAGTTGATACTCGGCGTGGGTCACCAAACTGCTGTCAATATACCGATCCTCATCCAGCCGCACCATCCGCTTCAGCCGCCGCGCCAGCAGTGCCTCTGCCACCAACCGCCGTCGCTCCGGCTCCTCATCCTCCACCCACGCCTCCAGCACCTGCTGCAATTGCTCCCGCACCGCCGGAGCCACCGCCCGCGCCTCCTCCTCCACCTCAATCGCCAGCGTCAATGCCGCCACCGTCGGCTTCTCACCCGCCAAACAAGCCGCCAAAATCGCCGTCGCCTCCCCCTGCGCCGCATACAGCCGAATCGTCTCATGCCACCAGCTTGCCCCCACCTGCGCCACCAATGCCGCCTCCAGCTTCTTCTCATGCACGTGCGCCGCCGCCAAATATTCCTGGAAAGTCAAATGGGCAAAGCCATACACCCCCTGCTCCCGCTCCAGCAGCAGCCCGCTCAAATTCTCAACATCACGCAAAAACGCCATCGGGTCGGTGCCAGGGTTCACCAACCCCAGCGGCTCCCGAATCAGCTCCATGATCGCCGCCACCCCCATCTCGCGCTGCTCCCCTTCCATCATGGCAAAGGCCAGCGGCTGCAGCACCGCCTGCTTTTGCGCCGGGGTCAAATCCAGCACCAGCCCCCGTGCCTGCTGCCGCTTGCCCAAAAAGACCTCGCAAATCTCGGCATACAGCTCCACCCGTCGCCCCGGCAGCGAGCTGCGATAACGATGGACGGTGGCAATCATCGTCAGCAGCAGCGGGTTTACGGCCAGCTCCAGCAGCGTCGGCGTTTGCTCCAGCCGCCGCAGCAAATCCTCAGCCCCCTCTTGTGCCTTCATCACCACGCCGGGGTCATCCTTTTGGCTGCTCATCACCTCGTTGGCTCGGTACCAGTTGTGGACAAAGCGGCTCATCTGCGCTCGGCTAAACGGCTGCAACCCCAGCACCGTCACCCCGCTCAGCGGGTTGGAGCGGTAGCCAAACGGCCGTGATGTCACGACAAAGCGATTGCCGCCATAAATCACCATCTGCCGCTCCACCCAGGCCACCACCAGCCGCCGCAACTGCGGGTCAGCTACCTCATCCAGCCCATCCAGCAGCACCAAACAGCGTCCCGCTGCCAACTGCTTTTGCAGCCACAAGCGCGGCACCCCCACCTCCCACCGCTTTAAGGCCGCCAACACCGCATCCGGCAGCAAAAACGCATCATGCGCTCCCGCCGCCACCGCCGCCGCTGCCTGCACCGCCCGCAGCAGCTTTGGCAATTCCCCCATCCTATCCTGCCGTTCACACGCCAGCAGCAATTCAATCCCCTTCTCATTTTTGTTGCTGCCCGGCAGCCCCTCATACTCAATCCCCAGGTCAAACGCCAGCCCTTTAACCTCGGTCTCGCTCAAGCCATTGACCTTTTGCCGCAGTTCCGCACGAGATAAAACAGGCTCCGCCGCAACCTGCTTGGGTTCATACCCCATTGCGGTGGCAATGGCCGCCGCATGGTCACGTAAAAAGAGCAGGATGGGGAGCTTTTTGGGCAACTCCTTGCCCTTGCCCGCCGCCAGCACCAGCGTCATGTGCTTGAGCAGCGTCGTCTTGCCGCTGCCCGGTGCCCCCAAAATGGCAAACTGCTGCTTTTGCAGCGGTTCGGCGGCCAAAAATTGCCAAATGGTGTGGCTCCCCTGCCGCAGTTCGTCGGGCAGTTGCTGAATGGGGTCAGCGGGAACCTTCCCCGGCGGCTGCGGGGCAATGCTCAACTCCACAAACACCTGCTCCAGTTCCAGGGTATAGATGCCCTGCGTGCTCAGCCCCTTGACATCAAAATCCCGGTGACGGTAGATGAGGTGCTGACGGTACGCTTTTTCCGGTTTGCTGCGCCAGCGTCCCGGCAGGCTCTCAACCCAGTCGGCAGCACGCGGCACCCACCGCTTTTGCAGCTCCTCCAACAGCCCAGTCACAAAGCTGATGATCAGCAAAACGAGTTCGTACAGGACAAAAAGCAACGCCGATTGCAGCGGGTTTTGTGCTACCTGCTGGGAAAAAACGATTCCAGCGGCTACGGGGCCACCAACGGCCGTTAATAGCAAAACAATGATCTTCCAATTCATACGCGAATCTCCGGCAAACGTTAGCCGATTGTACGAACGAAAAACAAGCCGCGCAAACCGAGCGTAGCGACGCAAAATCTTGCGTCGCTACCGTCATCAATTTGGGTTCTAACGGCCGTTTCCTCTGCTATAATACCAATTACGGTGTAAATAAAGATCAATAAGTGGCTCCTACTAGAGGAAAAATGACTGAAAACATCATCCAGTTACCAGCAAAAATCTATGACGCAGTTTGTAAGCAGGCAAAGGTACAGCAAAAGACACCAGATGTGCTTGTAACCGAATGGGTAGCAACCCACCTGGAAACAGATTTTGCCCACAAAGATGAAACAGAGGTGGCTTTTGAACAGGAAATTGCTGCTTTCAACAAGCTGAAACCGACCTTGTTGCAACAATATCCCAATCAATACGTTGCCATTTATCAGG
>JAGQGA010000191.1 GCA_020432595.1 Anaerolineales bacterium
CAACCACGCCTCCTCTAGTTGTCCTGCTTGCTCATAAACATCAGCCAACAGCACCCACCGGCTGCTGCGCCCGCCTCGGCTGCCTATAGCTGCCTCCTGGTTCAGGTTCTCTTTCATCAAGGCAATCCCATCGGCTATCTTTTTAACGGCCGTTCGCCCCTTCCGCCGCAGAGCCATTAACGCTACTGCTTGCCCCAAATAAAACGAAGCCGATATCGCTACGTAGATAAAACCACTCTTTTGGGCAGCATCAATAGCGCGTTGTGCATATTGATGCTCCTGCTCGAAATCTTGCAGGTACCAATTGGGTGTGCAGCCAGCTAAAAACAGCGTAAAAGCATGTGTATAAGGGTGGTGCAGTTCTTCCACCCAGCGAAGAGCCTGCTGCAAACAGCGTCGAGCTTCCCTTAGACAGCCCATGTGAAGCAGCACATGCCCTTGCCACATTGTGCTGGCAATGCCGGGGTCTTGGCCGAAAGCATAGGCTTGGGGCTGATGCTGTTCCGGCTTATAGATGGCACTGGCCGCCCCAAAATGCTCTAGCGCTTCTTCATTGCGCCCCAAAAAGAAAAGGGGCAGCCCCATCAATACATGAGCTTGCATTTTGTACATGTCGCCGACCCCTTCCTGGCGACTAATAGCCACCATCTGTTGGGCGACGGCCAGAGCCATGTCAAGCTGCCCAGTCACCATGTAGTAAGAGACCAGCCCATATAGCGTAAAGACCAATTCGGGCGCAGCATCTATCTGGCTACAGAGGGTAAACGCACGGTCATATACCTGCTTTACTTCAGGCGAGGCGTACCCTTGTATGGCTAACAAGGCGGCTCCCAAAGCCAACTGAATCTCAATTTCTTGCTCAATTCGGGCTTTTGTTTCGGGTTGGGTAGCCAATAAAGCCAGACTTTGGCGGTAGTGGCCGGCCGCCTGAGCCTGGGCAGAGAGGCGCAATGCCTGCCGCCCGGCCAGTTGGTGATAATGAATGGCTTTGGTGATGAGTTGCGCCTCACCGAAATGATAGGCGAGTTGCGCGGCGACGGTCAGCATGTCGGTTTCGGCCGTTTCATACAACTCTTCCAGCAGTTCGCCCGTTGTTTGGTGCAAATAAGTCCGTTCAATGGTGTCTAAACGGCCGTAAATATACCGCTGAAACAAATTGTGCCGAAAACGGTATTGCGAGATGACCTGCTGCCCCATCGGCTGCCGCCCTTCGGCTCGCACCAGCCGATGGCTTCGCGCCAGCGCACTACTCAACGGACGGATTACCTCTAGCAGCGGCTGATCCATTACCTGGGCAACTACCTCAGCCACAAAAGTTTCACCCTGAATGCTGGCCGTTGTCAAAAGATAGCGAAGATCGTGGGGCAAACGGCCGACTCGTTCGGCAATAATCGCCTCCGCCTTTGCGGGCATCTGCGCCCAAGACACCGCCTCACGCACCTGCCAATAACCAGCCTCATTGCGGAACAAATCCCCCTGTTCCTGTAATGCCGCCACCAATTCCACCGTAAATAAAGCGTGTCCCCGCGTTTGTTGATAGAGCGTTTGGCGAAACGTTTCATCTAACTGATTTGGCTCCCTATCCAGCCAGGCATCCACAAAAGCGCGACCATCGGCCTGATTTAAAGCCACTTCAATGTCACCAAAATCTCGCGTAAGTTCATGCACAACTTGAGCCAGAGGGTGGCGTTGGCCTGTTTCTGGCTGGTTCTCAATGACTTCTTCGGGACGATAAGTACCGACTATTAAAATGGGATAGCCTGTGATTTGTCGCCGCAGATGGAAGAGCAGATCAATCGAGCCGCTGTCGGCCCATTGCAGATCATCTAGCAGCAAAAGCAAGGGGCCGTGTTGGCTTAATTTTTGCAAAAAATGGGTTAATTGCTGGAAGAGAACAGCTTGTGCAGGAGGTTGGGTAACGGCCGTTCCCCCCACACCCTCTGGCAAAACAGCCGGATCCACCAACACCACCAGTAAATCAGGGGCAACCTCTTGCAGCAGGCTAACGGCCGTTTGCCGCAAACCCCACAAACGCTGCACCTGTTCCCGATTCAAATAGCCACTCTGCCACTGGGGCTCAATATCACCCACCGCCCGCGCCAGCAGGGTGCGAAAGGGCAAATAAGGGCTGCCCTGCCCAATATGCGCTTGACATTCGCCAAAGAGGGGAACGGCCGTTAGCGATTGGCTTTGCACTTGTTGGGCAAATTGTTGCAGAAGCAGCGTTTTGCCACTGCCCGCTTCCCCTGTGACAAAAACAACCTGGCCTTGCCCAGCAACGGCCGTTTGCCAATAGTCATCTAACTGCGCCAACTCCCGCGCTCGTGCCACAAACGGGGCTGCCGCAATCGTGCGCGGCTCGGCTAGAAATGCGGGGGGCTGGCTGGGAACGGCCGTTTCCTCATGTTCATCCCGAATTTCCTCATACAGGTGGCGCGTGGCTGGCTCTGGCTCAATCGCCAGTTCCGTCCACAGCTCCTTTTCAAACTGCTCATAATGCGCCAAAGCCGCCGCCCGCTGCCGGGTGAGGCTCAATAGACGCAAAAGCTGCCGCTGCCCCGGCTCGTACCAGGGTTCGGTGTTGACCTGCTGCCAGGCGTAGTGAACGGCCGTTTGCGGCTGATGGTGGCTCTCATAATAGGCGGTCAGACGATTCAAACTATGCAAGAATTGGCGTTGTATCTCTTCCCGTTTGAGCAGTGCCCATTCCTCAAAAGCAATGCTGTCGTTGATGGAGAAGCCGCTGAGAAAACGGCCGTTTACGAGCACCACTGCCTTTTCCATTTGCGCCAAAGTTGGTTCGCTATCGTTGAGCAACTGCTGGAACTGGACGGCATCTACGAAGGAATCGCTGGCAGCGTTAAATTGCAGGGTTTGGCGGGTGATATGCAGGTAACGCCCGTTCTTATCATCAATCACCTGGCGCAAATTAGCCAAAGCACGACGCAAATTAGCCCGCGCCTTGCTTTCTGGCTGCTCCGGCCACAGCAGGGCGGCCAATGTTTCGCGGCGTAACGGCCGTTTCTGCTCCACCGCCAGATAAATGAGTAAAGCCCGTACCTTGTCCGACAAAAAACCAACAAGGGGGACATTCCCCCTTGTAAGCTGTAACGGCCCCAGCGTAAAGATCCCCAATTTGTCCATGGCCTAACCTCCTCAAAGTGATTGTATGATGCAAAGATGTCGTTCCCCCCTGATAAATGTCATCAATTTATTAGTCATACTGGACGTTTTCTTAACGCTAACCTGCTACGCTGAACATGATCGCAGGCGAGGAAACCATGAAAAAGGAAAAAGCAACCTATCGCTCATACCTGCTGCGCTTGTGGCAGGTGAAAAAGAATGGCGAAGTCGGCTGGCGAGCTTCTTTGGAGGAAGCTGGCACTAATCAAGTCCGCGCCTTTATCGGCTTAGATGATTTGTTTCGCTATTTGGTGATGGAAACGGCCGTTAGCCATAGCGAACAAGAGGAGGAAGAATCATGAAACAAGTAATTCTCGTTTCTATTGTCTGTTTATTATTGTTGGTCGCTTGTGGGGGTAACGAAACTGCCAACACTGTCCAGCCTACCACCGCCGTTGCAGCCGTTGAAGAAGAAATGGCTGAACCAACAGCAACGGCCGTTCCCGAACCCACCACACCACCCGAACCCACCGCACCACCCATGATCACCACCGCCGAGGAGATGGTAGGTATTTGGGAAGGTACTGTGGCTGGCGAAAAAGGGTATTTGATGTACACGGCCGACGGCCGTTACTTCGTCTCCCTCACTCAAGACGGTCTGGCAACATCGCCCCGCATCTCCGGTGACTATTGGTTTGAAAACGACCAACTTCACCTGCGCGATCTGGAAAACACCGGCCATTGGGTCGAGTGCCCCGCCGAAACCGTGGGTGTATACGATGTTTTGCTCATGGACGATGGTCGCGCCACATTCCAAACGGTGGAGGATGGCTGCAACGAAGGTGGCTTTACCCGCAACTACATCTTTAGCAACATGACCCAGAAATGGCTTGAAGCAGCAGGCAATTGAGGGAGCGTTCACAGATTAGGCAAACGGCCGTTATTTCCCAAGCCAGCAGGGATATTGGGGCGGTTGATTCGCTTTTAACGTGGTGCGTGGTGCGTAACAACAAGCTCTTTTGACGCACCACGCACCAAATTTGTCAACCCCACGAGATCCGAAAGAACTACCAGTGGATAACGGCCGTTTTCAGCACATAATCCCTCTTCACCACACCCCCGGCAGCAGCCGGTAGCGCACCCGCTGGGCATATGCCGCATAACCCGGCAGCTCCGCCTGCAAAGTTTGGTCTTCTAGCCGTGTGCGGATGACCAGGGCAATCATTAGCAGGACAGCAGGCACAAACGCCCAGGCGGCATCCAGAAAAACGGGAGTAGCCAAATAGGTTAGGGCAGCACCGACATAGCCGGGGTGGCGCACCCAGTGATAGGGGCCAGTGGAAACCACATGGTGGCCGCGCTCGGTTTGAATCCGCACCAGCCCAGAGAAAAAGCGATTTTCCAGCATGGCATAGGTGCCAAAAGCATAGCCAGCCACAATAAGCACCAACGCCGTAACTTTGAACGGTAAGCCAAACCCCGCCGACCAGTGAAAGCGCATATCCAGCCCGGCTACCAGCAGCAGTACCGCCCCACCCAACGCCACAATCGGTGCCAAAACTCTGTCCCACTGCTTCGCATTTTCCTGCTCTAGCGAGTGGGCACGTTCGGCCAGCAAGTCGGGGTGACGTTGCGCTACTAACAGGCGGCTGATGACAAAGCCCAGCACATAAACAATGCCAAATATCCATGCTTCCCACCAATCCCACCGCCAGGAAACCAGCAGCGGCAAGAAGGGAATAAGGATGACTACAATCATCAGTTGGACAATGGTGCGGGGAGAAAACAGTCTCTTTTGTTCGTCCATTTATCACCTCGGCTCCCGCAAAATCAAGTCTACTCTAATTGCTAACCTGTTTCTGAGATTGACGAAATTGTTTTAGAGACAGTCTTCAATTTTGAAAGACCCAAATCTCGTTCCTTATCAGAGTTGATCACTCGCACGACAACCAAAATTCTGGTTCATACGCCCAGCTTCTTTCTCGCCGAGTTCCTTACCCCCCAGCCTAGCAATTAGAGTAGGTTGTCTAATCTTCATCAGGAAGAAGTTTTCCGATTAATGCTAAAGGATTTCCATAAAGTCTGACAGGCGGGTGATGGTGAAGATTTCGCGGTAATGGTCGCTGAGGCCAACGGCCGTTAACGGCCGTTCTGCCTGTCGCGCCCGTGCCAACAACCCCACAATGAGGGCAATGCCAGTGCTGTTGATGTAATCTACGCCCTTAAAATCAAGCGTAACGGCCGTTGGCTGCTGCTGTTCGGCCTCACTATAGGCGGCGGTGAGGGCGGCATCGGCGGCGGCATTGATTTCACCGTGCATGTGCAAAACGGCCGTTTCTCCCACCCGTTCAATTTCTACTTTGAAAACTGATTTTTCCATGTTTTCGCCAGTCTCCCAGTCTCCTAATCTCTAATCCCCAATCTCCCCAAACTTCACCACCAACTCCACCGTATGGTGCTGCTCGTCTTGGACAATGTTCATCTCATCCACCATATTCTGGATAAGAAACAGTCCCCAGCCGCGTGGCGATTGCTCGCCAGCCAGCTTTGCTGCTAAATTGGGTGGGCTGCCTGCGGAGAATGGTGCGCCACTTCCTTGATCGGTGATGGTAACGCGAACGGCCGTTTCTTCCAAAGCCACCGCTATCTTAACCGGAATCGAGGCATCGTACTGGTTGCCATGTTCCATCGCGTTCATCGTCGCCTCAGCAACGGCCGTTTTCAGCTTCTCCAACCGATTTGCAGGCAAACCGACATCTTGCACAATTTCAGCCACTTGCACCATCGCCAACCGCTCATTGCCCAAGGCCGACGGCACTTCAAACACAACGCCCTTGCTCGACTGTGCCGCTGGCTTGTGGCACTGAAGCACCACAAGCGTCACATCATCCTCTTGCTCCCAGCTCGGCCCCGTAAAACCAGCCAGTTGCTCTAGCAGAAAATCATTGAGCGTGGCCCCATCACCGTGCGTTCCTAACGCCATCTGTAGCCGTGGAAAGCCAAACATCTCACCGTGCGGATCGTGTGCTTCAACCAAGCCATCGCTATACATCAGCACATAGTCGCCCCCATCAAGCGTCGTCTCTTTCTCTTCGTACCGCATTCCAAGCATCAGCCCTAAGGGCATTCCTGTGGCGCGTAATTCCACCACGCCATCGGCTGTATACCGATAAGCCACATCGTGCCCTGCATTGGCGTAGCGTAAATGACCCGTAGCGGGGTCTAGCACCGCGTAAAAACAGGTGACAAACATTCTCGGTGGAATCTCTGCCACCAAAACCTCATTCGTCCGGGCCAATACGGCACCTGGGTCGGTTAACCGCTCGGCGGCGGCACGAAGTAAGGTACGTGTTGTTGCCATGACCAGCGCGGCCGGAACACCCTTATCAGTGACATCGGCCACAATCAGCCCGATTTTGCCATCTTCAAAATAGATAAAGTCGTAAAAATCGCCACCTACTTCCCGCGCAGGCTGATAGTAGGCGGTTAGCTGATAGCCTTCGATCTTGGGCAACGCTTGCGGCAGCAATGTTTGCTGAATCAGCCGCGCTACTTTTAGCTCTTGTTCAATGCGCTGTCGTTCCGCAAATTCTAACTGCTGTTGACGAACCAACTGGGCAACACGTAAGGCGGGGGCAGCTTGGATGCCTAAATCAACGAGGAACTTGCGGTCATCACTTGAGTATTCCTGATCACTCAGCCGCTGGCTGAGGCTGATGAAGCCGATCATCTCGGTTTGGCTGACCAAAGGAACGAGAAGCTGCACCTTTGCTTCATGCAACTGGCACAGAGCAGGGGAATCCAAATTGAGCCGCTCCAGTTCGATCACCCCTCGGCTGTTTTGCACATAGGCCAACAGTGGGTCGTGGGGAGCGATGTCGAGGTGAATATGGGTGATAGAGGCGGCCGGCTGTGGCTGGGGTTCAACCATGACAGGAGTCGTAGCTGCCTCTTCTTTCCGTCCAGTTAAATTGCGCCAAATCCCTTGTAATGTCATCGTGGTTCCATTGTAGCAAGTTATCGTCTGCTAAACGTTACGAAGATCGTTACGGGTATCTTTCATGGTATAATTTGGCTCATTGATCGATCAAAGGAGAGAGTAACCATGACTCTTTTAACATTAGAACTAGAACCAGAATTGTATGAGAATCTCCGCCAAGAAGCGTCTCGTTTGGGCAAATCATTGGAAAAAACGGCCGAAACCATCCTCTATCAACGCCTAACCACACCCACATCCGCCAGTGGCAAAGCCAAAGCCATTAAAGCCCTGAAAAAAGCTGGCCTGCTCACCGAATTGGGGCCAGAAATGAAAAAACGAGCCGAGCAAGCCAACCTTTCTTTAGAAGAAGTACGCGCTGCTTTAGATGCTGCACCTGGCAAACCATTAAGTGAACTAATCATTGAAATGCGTGGGCCTAAAATATGAGCCATTTCTTTCCGTTTATCTAACTCATGTTACGCAGCGGCCTCTCTGATAGTAACAGGTTGAAGTCGTTGCAATTCTTGAAAAGCTTGTTGAATGGCAGATAAATACAACAGACTTTTCAATTGATAATGGTTCTTCTTTGTTTGTACTCTTAACAACTCGATTTTGACAAACGCCCAAAGCGCGGCAACGAAATGATTGGTTTGTGTCGTTTCTGTCCGAGTTGGCGATTTTGCCAACGCTGCATTCTGTTTGAGCGACCGATGATATTCCTCAACTTTCCACCGTCTTTGGTAGATTGTAATGATCTGGTCGGCTGTCAGGGTTAAGTCGCTGGTCACTAGATAGCGCACACCCGTTGAGCCATCTTCGTTTGTGAAGACTTGGCGAATTAAATGGAGGGGAAAAGAAATCCCTTCCAGATAAATGAGTTGGGTTGTGCCTTCTGGTATAGCCAGTTGGTCAATCCGCTGGTACAGTCCTTGCGCCTTATCTGCTTCACTTAAGGCGGTAAGTCGGTTGCTCTTGAGACCCATGACAAAATCTTTTCGCAAATCTAGTTTGACAAAACGCATGTTTTCAGTGGAAGCAAACCAAATGTCATTGAGGACATAACGAAAAGGGATTTGATTGTCGCAGACACTTTGTAACATTTGACGGTATCGTTCATTTTTGGTCTGCGAACTCTTACGCTTTTGTTTGCCACTTTTTTTATCCGTATATGGTTCTGTTTTAGAAACTATTTCAAACGTAACGGGCAAGGCAATCCCCTGTGCCTCATACAGGGCAGTCAAGAAGTTGATCCCTTTGATAGTTCGTTCTTTGCTATGGTCATAATGCCAACAAATGATGTCGTTTTCATCGCTATACGGTTTTTCTTCGATAGAATCATCGATAATAATGACGCCTTCTTCGTGTTGCATCTGCCGAACATGCGGTTTGACCAACTTCCACCATGTTTTGGCTGTCATTTTTTCACTAGCAGTTTGTCGGAGAAGCAAGTTTCTCCAAACCTGAATGAATTCGGGGTAAACTTCGAGCATGACCAGAAAATTCAAAATCGCGGACTACGAAAAGACCCTTGACTTGCAAATCACTTTGCGTGATGCTTTGCCACCCGACCATTTGGCTCGATTTATTGTGATGCTCATATCACAACTTGATTTACAGTCCATTTACAAGCAGTACCGTGACCAAGGTGCGCCACCCTACGCTCCAGAAATACTGGTGGGGCTGTTGGTTTACGGTTATGCGACGGGCGTTTTCAGTTCGCGCAAGATTGAACGCGCAACCTACGAGGTACTCCCCTT
>JAGQGA010000192.1 GCA_020432595.1 Anaerolineales bacterium
TTCAAGCTGCCGCTGCCGCCGCGCCGACTGCCGCATGGCCCGCGCCACGTTGTAGAAAAAGCCGGCCGCATCCCCCGCCCGCGTCGCCGGCCCCTGCAAATCCACAAACAGCGGCACGATGTGGCGGGGAAGCAGCCGCCCCAAATTGTTGAGCAGCGACGTTTTGCCCACCCGCCGCTGCCCATAAAGCAGCAGCGGTGGCCGCCGCCGATCCAGCAAAAGCTGCTCAATGCGGCTGCTGATGTCGGTGCGCCCGACAAAAAGCTCCTGCTTTTCCGTCAGCGGCACGCCAATGATGTAGGGGTTGTCCAACTCCTGGCGTAGCTCCGCTTCGGCGGCCAACTGCAACCCCGCCGCCGCCACCAGCTCCCGCCATCGTCCCACCACCGGGCGAAAGCGAGGGGCGTAGGGGTCGCTGCTGCGGGTCAATTCGCGCAGCAGGCCGTCCAGCCGTTCCTCCACGCCGCGCAGCGCCAGCCGTTGGTTATAGCTGCTTTCCTGCGCCAGCGCCGCCGCTACATCCTGGCTGGCACGCTGCAAGCTGCGGAGCAGGGCGCTGGCAGGGTCGGTGAGTTCGCCCAGCCCCATGGTGTCGCTAATGGCGGCAACGGCCGTTAATGAGCCACACGCCGCCAACTGCCGCACCTCCATCTCAATTTGCGCCGTTTGCGCCGCCCACCGCTGGCGGCTGTCGGCCAAATAAGCCAACGCTCGCGCTCCGTCTTCCGGCCAGTGGGTCAGCACCAGCAGCAAATGGTCGGCCAGCCCAGCCAGGGGCAACCGCTGAAATTCGTCCCAAAAGGCGGAGTGGTGGGGGAAAAACGGCCGTTTTCCCGTCCCCACCCGCCGTTCATCCAGTCGTAGCAGCACCCCGTTGCCTGCCACGAGCAGCGGATAGGTAAGGATGGGTCGCCACCACGCCCCGGCCAGCCCTAGCAGCACCCCCAGCAGGGCAAACAGCAGCAGGGGGCCAATGGCGGTTGTTTCGGCTAAAAACAAATAGAGTCCGGCACCGCTGCCCAACGCCCCGGCCAACGCTCCCGCCCAGGATCCGGCCAATCGGTCGGCCAAAAAATAGGGCAGGGCATACAGCGCGGCCATTAGCCCGATGATAAAGAGTAATTCCCACTCCCCACCCCCCACATCCCCACTCCCTACAAAGCCAATGATGCCCCCAATCAGCCCAGCAACAACGCCGCGCTGCCAGCGGCCGGTTCGTCCCCACAGGGCCAGAGCGAGGGGGAGGGCGATGAGGAGGGCGGCGGCAAAACGGCCGTTTATCCCCCCCGCCAGCAGCCCCGTGCCAACGCCCACCAGCAGCCCAATGACTACGCCGCTGCTTTGCCGCCCCAGCGGAACCGCCTCACTGAGAAGGGTGCGTGGCTGGCTGATGCCAGCGGCCACGCCAAAACCTAGCCCTCCAGCCAGCCCGCTGGCAAGCCCAACTACTCCTTCCAGCAGCAGGGCGGGCAGGGGGTTGCCGCTGCTGCTAAAAAACAGGGTGCTGGCGGTGCCAACCACTAATCCAGCGGCCATGCCAGCGGCAATGCCGACGGGCAAACTGCCGACGTTGCCAACGATGAGGGTGGTGAGCAGGGAAACGGCCGTTGCGACCATCCCAGCTAGTAAAGCGGCCGTACCATCACCCCGAATCAGCCACAGCCCGCCCGCCAGTCCGCCGCCCAGCACCAGCGGCCAGGTGAGGGTAAGCCTGATGAGGAGCCGCCAAAAGGGGAGGGAGCGGAGGGAACGGCCGTTTAATTCCGCCAAGCAAAACAGCGGCGACACCCCCACATCCAGCCGCGCTACCTGCCCCCGCCACGCCGAGGGGTGAAAAAAGAGCCACAGCAGCAGCCGCACGCTGCCCAACAGCAGGTTGGGGGGTAGTTTGGGGGTGTCGGTGTAGCGGTTGGTCATGAGGAAATAGGAGAGATTGGGGATTGGAGATTGGAGATTGTGAACCCTCAGCAATCTCCAATCTCTAATCCCCCATTCGGTTTTGCAGACGCGGCTGCACCGTCTCTTCTTCGCGGCTGAGGGGTGGGGTGCGTTCCAGCCGTTCCCAGGCGGCGCGGATGGCGTTGAGTTCGGCTGGGTCTTCGGGCACTTCGCCGTAGCGCACGCGCACAAAAGCCTGCGTCACCTGGGCGGCATCGGCTTCATGGCCGGGCCACACCTGCGCTAGCACGGGCAAATATTCATAGGGCGTTTGGGTTTCGGCACGGGGATAACCGGCTCCGGCGGCGGCGCGGCACATTTGGCGGTAGATGCGGCGGATGGAAACGGCCGTTCGCCAATGACGCAGCATCCCCAGTCGGCTCAAAAGCCGTTCCGCCAACCCTGGTTCGTCGTCGTCGTCATCGGTTAATCGCCCGCCGGTGCGCTGGCTGTGGCGTTGCGCCGTTCCCAGTCGCGCTAATCGCCCTAAAAAGAGGGAAATGAGCAGCACCGCTCCCAGCGGGATAAGCAGCAGCCCTAGTTTGACGCTGGGATGAAGCTGGTTGGTCAGCTCGACAAAGTCGTTGAAGGTGAGCAACGGCTGGGTGGGCGGCAGCGATTGGGATTGTATGTCTACACCGCGCAGCAAGGCCAGGAGGGGTGTGACAACCAACTGGATAAGCCGTGCCAGCCATTCCAGCAGGATGCTGAGTCTCCCCAGCAGGGGGAAGGCGAGGTAGGAGGCGGTGACAAAGGCGACAGTGCCAAGCTGGGAGAGGGCATCCCACAGGGGGTTGAGCCAGGCGATGAGCAGGAAGGGGGTGTTGCCGCTGACGATGAGGGTGAAGAGGGCGGCGGTTAGCACAACGAGAAGGCTGGCGATGACAATGCCGCCAAACCAGCGCGGGGTGACGGCGGCGGATAGACCGGTGCGTTCTTGCTCAATTTGTTCGGCGCGGATGAGGGAAACGGCCGTTAATGCCGCCAAAAAGTAGAGCAGAACAAAGGGTGCCATGGTAAACAGCAGCCGCACCGTTGCCAACCAAATGACGAGCGGCGTAAACAGCAGACCGCCCACGCGCAGCTTTAGCCCCATGGCGTTGATGTCGGGTTGCCGCTCTACCATTGCCTGGCCGCGACTCCAGGCAACAGCGATGAGCAAAAACAGCCCCACATCGCGTAGCCAGAAGCTGCCGCGACTTTGGCGCAGGGTGGTGCCGATTTGCCCCAGCCAGCGGAAGTCGAGCAGTGAGCCGTGGAGGAGGGTGCGGAGGGTGATGTAGAGGAGGAGGAGGAGAACGGCCGTTAGCACCCGCTGTTGTCGCTGTTTCGGCCAGTTGAGCAGACTCATTAGCCGTATCAGGTTGTAGGGCAGAAGAAGAAGGAGAAGAATGAGGAAGGCTACGTGTCCGGCCGGCCAATACCGCGCCCAGCGCAGCAGCGACAGGGCCAGCGGCGTAATCAGTGCCACATCCATGAGCACCCAACTGAGCGGAAACAGCTCGCGCCGCACCGGCCCCCAGCTTGCGGCCAGGGGGGTGGCAGGTTGGTCGGTTTGTTGGTGGCTGATCACGCTCATTTTGGAAGAAGTCATCAGTGACCAGTAATCAGTAATCAGTTGAGCGTCACTGATTACCGATTACCGATTACTGATTACCGATTATCGGTACCATTTCTGCTATCCGCCGCCATGAGGCCAAAATTTCCTCTAACTCGGCGCGGGTTGGGGCAGGGTTTCATAACGGATTTTAGCATACGCTTCGGTAATAGGCCGCAGATCGGACTGGGTGTTGGCAATTCTCAGTTTGGCTGAAGTCATCCGGTTATTCATGATATAGAGGCCTTATTTCCGAACTACCAGCGGCAGATAGATCGAATAATTCGTAGCTTCACCGCTGACTGTAACCGTAACCGAATTTGCCGCAACCCCATCTTTGCCGTCGCTCACAAAGTAGCTAAAGGTGTCCACACCTCTGAAAGTGGGGTTGGATCTGTAGGTCACAGTCTGGCCGTTGGTCGTAGCCTGACCAAATTGTGGCCTACTGACACTCGTGACCGTCAGCGCGTCTCCATCGGGATCGGTGTCGTTCGCTAATACATTAATCGTGACCGCTGTGCCCGGCGTTGTGGCAGCGGTGTCTGCTTCCGTGTCAGGTGCCTTGTTGCCCGTCTCTGGCGCACCCGTGGGCCAGACTGGGCGTTGTAGCGTAAAGGTGCCAAGAACCGTAACGGGTTGATGCGTTATACCCCACACCGTCTCCCGATACTCGCCGCTAATTTGGCTGCCATCACTCACGCTAATTGTCCCGCTCATCTGGAATTGCCGCTGAACTGGCTGCCCACCAACCGTGGTAGCGACCTGCTCGGAGACAAGGGTCAGATTGGTACCGTCAAAACGGCCGTTGACATACGGGCCAATTTTGAGGGTGGTGCCCCCATTCGGGATTGTGTGTGTTTCAGTAAAGACCAGCGTCTTATCAAGATTGACATAACCGCTGATCGTATTGCCGTCCTGGTTGAGACTGAGGGCTAGATCAATGGCACCTAGGTCAGGCGGTTCGGGTTCCCCAACAGCAGGTGGCGGTGGGGCAGCCAATGTCTCGCTGTAGACTCCGGCCACGGTAAACTGTAGCTGTACTTCACCATTGTAATCGCCTGCCAACTGTGCCGTATCAGTTTCCCGAGCTACGGTTGTGCTTGTTTGGGATTGGGGCAGGGCGTAAACGGCCGTTTGTTGCGCCATCTCAGGCAAGCCGAACATAAACATGAGCATTACACTGCAGCCAAGCAACAGCACACCGGTAATAATCATTCTGAGCCATCTGTATTTCATCATAGCTTTCATACCTCTTCCGGCCTCCTAATAATCCACACGGACACACTGTGACGGCTGTGGCGGTGTGTTCGATGCCCGTGTACCATAGGTTGTGCTGATCTTGAGCTCGATATCGGTCAATAACTGCAAATCCATATCCGCCAAAATCCCGTTGGGTGAACCAGCACTAACCACAACCTGCCATTCATTGGACGCAAGCGGCCGGCCCAAAAAGGCGGGCGTGCTATAGCCAGGCGTTGTGTTGCCATGTTGTCCATTAATATCGCCGTTGAACGAACCCGACACCACCTCGGTTGGCTGGTTGCTAGGATACTCAAGCCCCAAGAGCGCCGCCGGTGGAATCAGCCGATAGTCAAAGAGACAGCCCGCATAGGACATCAACCCCGTTTGCCCACTTTGGCTGACGCGCACCTGGCGAAAGCTTAACTCCCCAGTCTGAGCCGTAAGCAGATTCACCCCAAAGCCATTGCTGGCCGGCTTTGGCTGACCAATCCCGGCCACTTTGTGTAACCAGTAAAAGTCATACCCTTGCTGCACCACCTGACCAATGAGGCCATTCGTTCCCGCCGACGTTGAGAAAGTGAACATCAACTGCGGTTTGCCATCACTCCCTGGCAGGGTGTTCTGCGCCACCCACTCCCGGAACCGTTTCGTGCGTTCAGCCTGTAGCTGGCTGTCAGGAACGCCTTGCCCCTTGAGATAGGCATCAGTCAGGCCAAGCACATGTTGCGCCACAGAAATCGTCAGGTCACGCTGGTTACTGTCGGCATCTTGCACCGCGCCAGGCAAATTGGCTATTGCGGCATCCAGATTTTGCAAAAAGAGCAGAATATCATTGGCCGTGCGCGATTTATAGATGTCGGAAATGCGGAAGTTGCTGGCGCTGAGGCGAGCAGTGTACTCGTATTCAGCGCGACGGGCAGCCAAGTAACCAAGGCGTGCCGCATTTTCCAACGCTTGTGCTAACTCAATCCGCCGCGAATCACGCACCATGCGGTAGCTGGGATCATTGGCGGGCAGTGCCGTCGTATAGGCGTGTTGGCGCTTGGACTCGAAGACATCGTGCAGCGTCTGCCCAACAACGCCATTGAACTGGGTCAACAGCGACTGAAACTGCGCCACAGCAATGTCAATTTCACCCTGCGCCTCGGCCATGTCATAGAAGAGATTACGAACCACTGCCTCGGAGTTGGCATCTTCGATATCCATGTCATGTGCCGCCTGCTTTAAAATTTGCCCTGGGCGCAAACCTGCCTCCAAAAACGCACCCGGATTTGTCGAGAAAGAAGGCGGGAAACCAATCTCAAGCGTACAACAATTGGCGGCGGCAACGATCCCCTCAAAGACCGAAGCGTCCTGCGCCCCATTAATGATGGCGCTTTTGACTTTGATATTACGCATCACTTCGGTATTCGCCCGTTGGACAATATTGTCGCGCTTCTGAATTGCCGCCTCGATGCCCAACCACGCCGTGCGTAAATCTTGCCGCGCTGAGCGCATGTCGCTCACCAAAACCAGCCAGTTGCTGCCGTCAACCTTTGGCGGCAAGCCATCGGTCGTCCGGTTCATACAAGCATCAAAGCTGTTGGACATCGGGTCGCACTCCTGCGTGTGTTTGATCATATCGTCAATGCAGGCATACCAGGCCCCGTCCGGGTCTGGCTCATTGAGGAAGTTTTGCAGATCGCAACCCGCCTCAATCTGGATCTCGTTGTCAATCTTGTTGTTGATGGCGATCACCGCTTTGGCGAGTTCCTGCTGGTTCAGGTCAAAGGTACGTTCCGCGTTTTCCGTCTGCTGTTGAATTTGCAAAGCCAAGGCAGCAGCATCTTGCGCCTGCTCCCATAAACCTTTATCAATGCTGCCAAAAGCGGTGTGATAGGGACGTGCGGGGGTAAAGCGAATATCCATGCCAAAAACATTGCGCCCATCGCGTATCTCGCGGGCATTGGCGCGGGTATCCAACAGGTTAAGCGCCATTTCCGCTACCAATGACCCATCGGGATTCGCCCCCATCGCCGCACAGCCGCTGCTCGACGCACCTAGCACATTTGCCCCAGCCAGCCCAATCATTTTCAGATAACCTTCGGTGGCCGCCGTGCGGTATGTATTTTGAGCATTGGCTTGGGCACGGGGAATGTCACTATCGTTTTTGATATCCAAATAGCTCAGACGAGTGGCAATGTGGTGTTGGGCCACTTCTTTGTCCTGCACAGCGCGTGAGAGCAGCGCCCATTCGGCCTGGGTGTAAAAGTCGGAGACAAGACAGCCGTTGCCTAAGGTATGCTCCAACGCTTCACGCATCCCTTTTTCAGTCAAAGTATATTGGTATTCGGCCGCCTGTAGTTTAGCCACTTCCTGGCGCACAAAGGCATCGCCACCCAGCAGTGACCCTGCGCTGAAGTGCAGCCCCAGGGCATCAACCATAAACTGCTGGGCAAAGATCATCCGTAAATAGGCCGCCTCGCGCACGCTCTGGCGCAGACGGGCGGGGAAATTGCACCAGTCAATGACGGGATCAAGCACCTGACCCGTATGAGTTGGGTCGGGAGGATTGGGGTCTTCGGGCTGGGCGCAGAGTTGTCCCTTGTAATTCGGGCCAGGGTTGTCAGGATCCTGCCCGTCATCAGCCCGCATACGGGTAACAGGGGCGTAGACGGCCAGAAAGGCATACAGGTCACGCGCCTCACGCAGGTCGGCATCGGCCAAATCAATGCGTTGCTGCAAGGTCATGGGGGGAATGGCTGGGTCTGGGTCATCGTAGGGAGCCAAAAAGCCGCTGTTGATGTCAAACTGGCGTACCAGCTTGTTAAAGTTGTTGTTGGGCTGATAGGGGGAAATATCAACACGGAAGTTCATGTTGCGTTCCAGCAAATCACGCGCCTGCGTTTCCAGGGTTTTGTAATCGGCATAGAAGAGTGGGCCAGCCACAGGCAGGCGGCTGTTGTCTACGGCCGGCAAGCTGTTGCTGGTGGGGCTGCCTATTGCCGTGAGATCGCCGCTCAGCCCAAAGTTGCTTGAGCAGAAATCACTGAGATTGCCGCCGCCACACACCGCCTGTGCAATGCGGTAGAGAAGAAGCAAGGCCAGCGAGAGCACCAGTAAGCCACCCCAAAACTGGTTCCTTGATCGAGAACGATAAAATTGCCTCATGGAATTAACCTCCTTATCTGATATGGCAATTTAGTCTTCAATGATCAGAACACAGGTCATGGGGCCATCATAAGCGCCATGCCAATTGAGCAACCCAAAGCCCGGTTGACTGTCGCTGGGGGCGGCGTTAACGTATTCGCCGTCGGTGAGGAAACAGGCGTTATAGATATTCAAGAGATGGCCGACAGCACCATCATTATCGGTGCCGACGGAAAAATCTGAGTTGGGGCTGCGGAGATCCCAATACTGTGTGTTGGTGTTGTCAACAGGGCCAAGGCTGAGGTGGCGAGCAGTGACACCGGCCATCGTGTCTTTTCCGTCCCAATTACGCATGTATAAACTCACCCAGCAGCCGTCTTCGTCCCGACAGAAATTATTGAGAATTTCCTGATCTACTGGAACCGTGTCCGGTGAGGCGCCATTGTCTGGGGCTTCCACGACGTAGCGCTGGAGATCCACCGGGTATTGAGAGCGTGTATTCTGCCCGCCATTGGAATCGCCAACGTCGCGGATGGCACCGGCACTCCAGGAGCCATTCACCACCAGATCGCTGTTTACAATCACGGGTTTGTTATTGCCGCTTGTCACCGTTAGCCCGTTGGCATCACTGGCTACTTTGCCACCGGGTGCAAAGGCGATCTCGCTGGCTCCGTTGGTGCCAAGGGTGATGAGGTTGGGGACACCGCCGCCTTGGGCGAGGTTGTTGGCAGTAACGGCCGTTTGTGCACTGGTAGCCTGCATCGCATAAGGCACAGGATGCAGCCGTTGACGGGGCAACAGTTCAGCATCGTTGTTGACTTTAATGCCAAGATAGAGTGGAACAGTGTTAAAGACGCTGGCCGGTAACGCCTGAGCATCACCCACGACAACCGTAAAAAGGCCGTCACGCACATTGACATCAGTAAACGCTTCAG